>DATEUR010000020.1:0-13537 GCA_035583565.1 Minisyncoccota bacterium
CGGTACCAAGCTGAATATGACAGCGCGCTTATTTGCTACCAGAAAAGTCTGACAATTTGTCAGGAAATTAGTGATGACGAAAGAGCGGCAAGAGTCAAAAATAGTATTGGTCTGGTTTTTGAATCAAAAGACAATTATGAAAAAGCATTGTCCTATTTGCAAACTTCTTTGAGATTTTTTGAAGAAAAGAATGATTCAGCCAAAATGTCAGTGATAATTGGAAATATTGGCAGAATCTTCACTAAACAAAAAAACTACGAAGAGGCCTTACGCTGGTTTTTCAGAAGTCTTGCTATAACTGAAAAACTTTTACTTAAAGATTCTGACAATTTCGGCTATTTAACAAGCAAAACTGCCACCCTTGGTAATATTGGCATGGCTTTTGATGATCTTGGCCAAGATGAAAAAGCAATGCCTTATTACTATGAGTACAAAAAATTGGCGGAAAAGCTTGAGGATACACTTCGTTTGGCGGATGCGTATAACTCTATCGCTCGCGTTTACCACGAGAAAAAAAATTATACGCAAACCCTTGAGAATTATCAAAGAAGCCAGGATTTGGCTCAAAAAATTGGAGACCAAAAGACAGTCTGCTTAACCAAATTAAACATTGGTCGAGTACGCTTTGCTTTGAAACAAAGCAAGGATGCTGAAAAAGAGTTTCTGGAAAGTTTACAAATCGCTGAGGAAATTGGTGATAAAAAACTGGCCATGGAAAACTTTCAGGAACTTGCTTATCTTTACTCTGGCCAAAAAAGATCAGGGGAGGCATTCAGGTATCTTGAAAAATACAGTTCCCTGCGCGACAGTATCCTCGGCGAAGAAAGCGCGAGGCAAGTGGCCCAAATGGCGACCATTTATGAAACCGAGAAGAAAGAAAAGCAGATTGAGGTTCTGAATAAAGACCAAGTCATCAAGGATGGCCAAATAGGTCGTCAGCGTCTTGTCATCATCGTCGTCGCCTTCGGCATCTTCGCCATCCTTGTTTTCGCGATATTCCTTATCCGCTCTAACCGAGCCAGGAAAAAAGCCAATCGCCTGCTTTCACTTCAGCGAGACGAAATTTCAAAACAAAACATCGTGCTTGGGGAGCAAAAAGCGGTCATTGAACACAAAAGCAAGGAAATCAGGGATAGTATCACTTATGCTAAGAGAATCCAGGAGGCCATCCTTCCTCCGCAGATCGAAGTTGCTAATACTCTGCCAAAAAGCTTCATTTTGTACAAACCAAAAGACATTGTTAGTGGCGACTTCTACTGGTTTTACAAAACCAATCAATTGGCTTTAATTGCCGCGGCGGATTGCACTGGTCATGGTGTCCCGGGCGCCCTTATGAGCATGATTGGGGTGGAGACACTCAACGAAGCGGTGAAGCAAACGCAAAATCCTTCCGAGATCCTTTCCATCATCAATCGCACGATCAAAGCGGCTCTTCGCCAATCAGGCGAAAGCGACACGACGCGGGACGGCATGGATATCGCGCTCGTTAAAATCGATCTTGCAACCCGCGAGCTAGAGTACGCTGGCGCCAATCGCCCGCTTTGGCTTGTCCGCGATGATAAAAAAGAAGTCGAGGAAATAAAGGCGACCAAGAAAGCGATTGCCGGGTTTACCGATGATGATCAAGTGTATGAACTGCACAAGGTCTCGCTCGGTCCGAAGGATACTTTCTATATTTTCTCGGATGGCTATGCCGACCAATTTGGCGGTGAGCGAGGCAAGAAGTTAATGACTTCTAAATTAAAAGAAATTCTTCTTTTAATTCGCGATCGCCTGATGGCTGACCAGCATGACTATTTAGATCGCCACATGGAAGAATGGCGCCAGCCGAAAAACGGCAAAGTCCACGAGCAAGTGGACGACATCCTCGTCATCGGCGTAAAAGTTTGATTTTGTTTCTCACAACCCACCCCTCAAAAGGTGGGTTTTTCAATTAGATTCCTACACCGCTGCCGCCGCCAGTACTATCAACACCACTACCTTGAAGTTGATCAGGAGGAATTATACTGTCGCTAACACCTGATGGTATAGGCGCTGCAAGTGGCGGCGTGGTAGTAGAAGAAGTATCAGCAGTAATAAAAGGAGCTGCTACCAATATTGTTAGCCTTGTTGCGTATTGTAAGAGAAGAGCGTCTGCTAAATTTACTGGTGTAACCGTCAAGGTGTAAGTGTCTGCTGGAAAACAACCAGCGAACGTGAAAGGAACACTGGTACCAGAAACTGTGATCGGAAAGACGCCCGGAGTTTGGATAACGGTAATTGTTCCTGCAACGACATCAAAATTATAAATATAAAAATTTGTTCCTTCGGCCAAGTTTATTTGGTAAACTCGAACAACATCAACTGGTGCTGATAAAGCAGTTAGCCGGAAAGTTAAAGAACCGGAACCCACGGGACATGAAGGAAGAGTGGATTGACCGACTATCGCCAACTGCAATCCCGGCCGGCTGATGCCGGAACCACCGGAAAGCCCGGCGACGATCAAAATAAGGACGACAAGGCTAATGACGAGCGACTTGATGGGGAGACTTTTTTCTTTGCTTTCAATATTTTCCATATAGATTAAAAATAAATGATTTTAATTGCCTCTATTATACAACACTAAAGACAAAGTCGGCAAATCCTAGATGTGTTAATATTGCTTGTTTAATGCTTCCTCTAAAACTTCCCTGTCATTAAAAGGATACCTAACGCCGGAAATTTCCTGATAAGTTTCGTGGCCCTTACCAGCTATTACCACCACCCCGTTTGGTTTCGCTAAGAGAACAGCCTTGTAAATGGCTTCTTTTCTGTCTTGTATAACATACAATCTATTAGTGGGAACTCCCGGAACTCCTTTTATCATATCCTCCAATATTTTAGACGGGTCCTCACTTCTCGGATTATCCGATGTTAATACTGCAACTTCCGCAAGGTCGTGAGTAATTTTGGCCATAATCGGTCTTTTGCTGGAATCTCTATCGCCACCAGCTCCAACAACACAGATCACTTTTTGGTCGCGATTTTTTAATTCATTTATTGTCTCAAGAACTTTTTGCAGCGCGTCAGGCGTATGGGCGTAATCAACCACCCCAAGTATATTATTCTTTCGCACTAATTCTAATCGACCGCGAACTGGCTTTAATTTCGGCATAATTTTTAAAATATCATCCTTTGAAACACCGAGTAATAAAGCAGTGGCAAACACCGCAACTGTATTATAGACATTAAATATTCCCATCAAATTTGAATGCATTTGATCTTTGTTAATAAAAATATTAGTGCCTAGCAAATTCATCTGGGAAACTTGGGCTTTAAAATCTGCTTCTTGAGAAAGAGAGTAGGTATAAAGTTTGGCGGAAATATTCTTTATGATTCTTGGGTAATGTTCATCATCTTTGTTTATCAAAGCAAAGGAGTTCTTGGGTAAAGAATCATAAAACTTCTTTTTGGTCTCGAGGTATTTATCTTTTGTTCCATGATAATCAAGATGCTCATGGGTTAAATTGGTAAAAATGCCGCCGGCAAATTCCAAACCATTGATTCTCCCCTGATCAATAGCGTGAGAGCTAACTTCCATGAATACATAATAGCATCCGTCATCAACCATTTCATTTAAAAGTTTATTGATTGAAATGGCGTCGGGTGTTGTGTGGGTAGATTCTATCTTTTTTGTATGGCTATAATTTTCCACTGTGCCAATCAAACCAGCTTTCTGACCAAAAAGCTCAAAAAAGTTATAGAGAAGGGTAATAATGGTTGTTTTACCGTTAGTGCCGCTTACCCCTATCAATTTCATTTTCCTGGAAGGATGATTATAAAACGAGCTCGCCAAGAGGCCGACAATTTTTTGAACGCTTTCTACTTGAATGTATGTTACATTTTCATTTAATTCTTGAGGAAAATCTTCGAGAACAACAGCAGAAGCGCCTTTCTCGATTGCTTCATTTATATACATATGACCGTCAACTGTTCTGCCTTTAACAGCCAAAAAGCAACTACCCGACTCTACTTTTCGAGAATCAATTTGAAGGTTAGAAATATCTACCTCTAAATCACCAATTATTTTTTTAAGCTCAATTTCTTTTATTAGTTTGCTTAATTTCATATGTTATTTATCTTTTTTTTCAAAAGAAACAATGATGCTGTTTTGCAAATGAAGATTTTTCCTTACAACATCTGTGCGGCCGATTTGCTTTTGGTGAGCCTTGTCTAGCAGCTCTGGATAACTGCTATAAAAGCCCTCCTCTTCTGCTGGTACTTTAGGGATATCGGGTTCAATTGGGTATCGCCATCCCCATGTTTTCCATGAAGCTCCGCACTCTTTTGGGTCGCCAATTAAAACATATCCTTTAACTGATTTGTTTAAACGAAAATCTTTAGATCATTCTCTTTGGTTTCCTGAAAAGCATTTATTATCTCATTATAATTTGGCAAAAAATTAGGGTTTTCTAAATTATTCTTTAGTAAATTTATTTTGGGATATTTTTTATAAAGATTTTCTGCGAGTGAGAAAATCTCTTCCGGAGTATAGAAAGTTGTTGGTTTATTTAGCTTTTCAAAAGCTTTAATAAATCGATCTTCAAATTCACCACTGGTCTTTTCCGTTGATCTCATACTTAATATAATATCAAAAAAACATTACATATGAAATATTCTTTTTCCTGATATAATAACCACAATGAATCGGAGCCAAGAGCCTGAGAAAACATTTTCGCCTTTGGAATTTCACGCCAGTCTTTTCCAACCAACGGAAAAGGAGCTACTGGCTCTAAAAAAATATGAACACATTCAATTTCAGGAAATCACCCCTGATTTTATAAGCAAAGGCCGGCAATCTCGGGTTTCGCTTTTGGAATACGAAGCAAAAAGTCAAAAAACAGGGGGCTGGCGATTCTATTCAACCAAGCTGGATACGCTCCCGGAAGAAAAATTACTAGTCGTTTGCGCCACTCGAGAAGGGGCACTTCTTCGATTCCTGCGGCTAGCCGAAGAAGAATGGCAAAAAGTCGGCCAGTTGAGCCCAGCCCTCAAAAACGGCTTTAGCGAAATGATTATAAATTCAAAACTAAAAGAAAAAGAAATTAATTTCATTCTTTCCCAAATAAAAAATAATTACTCTTGGCTTGATCAAATTTACAAAGAAAATCAGGTTTGACTAAATTGTAAAAATATTGTATTCTAGAGGAAACTCGAAACATTCACGTTCTTTAACACCCCCCAACCACATGAAAAAAATAAAACGCACAATTATAGTGGCGGCTATTACTTTCGTCGCCACTGTTTTGCTTGGCACTTTCGCTCTTGACTTGAACATCCAGTATCGGCAGGAAAAAGAACTCGGCAAGGAGAGTAAAAATATCCTTTATTATCTTTATGGAATTAAAAACTTTACTCTTGAAGAAAAGGTCAAAATGATTCAATCAGCGGAATTTTTCCCGGAAAAATTGAAAAAATTAATTGACGCGGAATTAGCCAATAAAATTTTCCCGGACAAAGACATTAAATATTGCGTTGACACTAATTTTGTTCTTGATTTTCACAAAGAGAACGGCAATCCGGAAATTTTCTTTGGCTGTTACAGCTCTTTTTGGTTCGGCGATGACATTGTCCATAATCGGTATATTTTCCAACGCCACGCTATTATCCTCACGACCTTTGCGGATAGCAACCCGGGACCATTTTCTCAAACCGGTTACTTTGAAGAATTGGCTCATGCCAAGCAATGGACAAGCGCCCCGAAAAGTTACATTTACCAATTTTGGGGCGAAGAGCTTGAGATCGATCTGCTTGCCTATCTTACTGGCGCAGACATCCCTCTCCAAAACCAGCCGGGGACGGTCGAATACGAAGCCCACCAAATTATTAGTCCGAAAATGAAAGAGCGTTATTTTGAGTATCGAAAGTATTATTTCCGCAAGGAACTGGCGGAAATAGATCAAAAAATAGAAGGGTTAAATAAAAAAATTGACCGGCTTCAAAAGGCAAAAAAGATAAGCCAGGAAAAAAAAGAAGGCTTAAATTTATGGCCATTGCAAACCAAAAAAGATTCATTATTGTTTGCCAATAGTCCTAAAATGCGCATGTGGTGAAAAACTATACAACCGCTGTTAAAATAACAGCGGTTTTTTCTTTAATTTTCGTGAGAAAAATTAAAAAACCCGTGCCAAAATTGGTACGGGTTTTAGATATTTTTATTCTCAAGGTATCTTACAATCTCCACTTTTGACACTTGCTTTGGTTTTTGGCAATTGTCGCAGAAATTGGTGTGAATGCGGTAACGATACACATGACAATGGCCAAGCTCAGACGGCAAATTAAAGCTGCCAACTAAGGCAAATCGAACCGCTTCCGGCATCGTAATATCCCAGGAACCAAGACAAGTAGTACAGTACGCTGTTGCGACATACCTCAATGGCTTGCCAAACTCGTCGCGTTTTCTTTTTGGCGGACTATTATCGTTACTGTCACCTCCTGGTATAATTTGGTTATCGATATTGTCTTGTTTTTTGATAAGTGGTAGCCAACCCGGAAATATTTCTTTCCTTGAAAAAATTAATTTATACATTTTAAGAAAGTTTAAAGGTGCTTTTGCTATAATTCATATCATAATTTATAATTTACTTCAATATTGACAATATAATAATTATATTTTCTTATTTTTCCTTTTTACTTTTTTCAATTTCAATAAGATGTTTGAAACGGCGGCTAATTTGATTAGCTAAATCTTGAACGGCATCACGAAACAATTTTTCTTCACTTGGCAAGAGTCCAATAAATTCATTTTTTTCAAATCGGCCATGAATGGGAAAATCTTTTGGCAAGTCATAGACAAGGGCGTAAGGATTCTCTTCCGATCGCGTAGTTAGACTAATCGGCACAATTAATGCATCCTCTTCCCGCTCTAACTCCAAAAAAGCGTTCACTTTAAAATCGCGCTCCAAAACAGTCTGGTTTTTTGAGCCAGAAACAGATGAATAAAATTTCAGCACTTCGTCATCCGGTAAATCAAGTCCTTCTGCAATGCGCAATCGAGCAAAATTAGCAAAAGGACTGTTGGGATTAGTCGGATTTCCTGATTTTCTTTCTTTTTCCCTAATTAAAGCGGCATTAAAAAGCGAGGTTTTTGCTTTAGCCGCGATTTCAGCTACAATTTCCCTCTCCTTTTCTATTTCTTCAACGTTCTTTGCCGCCCCCAAAAGCTCCCGGCGGAGCGACATAGCTACCGACTCTCCCGGTGTTATTTCAAATTTTTCTGGGCCTAAACGCATATTGTAAAGTATATCCCGTGGTGGATTTTTATCAAATGAGAGCCGGGGCTACTCTTATTTTATTTTTTCTTTCAATATCTTTATCTCATCGCGGAGGATAGCCGCTGTTTCAAAATCTAATTCTTTCACCGCCTCGTTCATTTCTTTTTCTTTAAGCTTGATCAATCGGGCCGGATTTTTGGCAAAAAACTTTGCGTCAAATTCCAGTTCGGCTTTGACGGCTTTTTCGTGAAGATTATCAAGCTCTTCGGTGATGTCCTGAATTTTTTTGATAATGGTCTTGGGAGTAATTTTGTGCTTTTTGTTGTAATCAATCTGCAGCTCGCGGCGGCGGTTCGTCTCCGCTACCGCCCGTTCAATCGAGCCGGTTATTTTGTCGGCATAGATAATAACACGGCCGGCGACATTGCGCGCCGCCCGGCCGATAATCTGAATGAGTGAGGTTTCGCTCCGCAAAAATCCTTCCTTATCGGCATCCAAAATGCCAATAAGTGTCACTTCGGGTAAATCAAGTCCTTCCCGCAACAAATTAACTCCGACTAAACAATCAAAAGTGCCTTTCCGGAAAGCGGTGAGAATCTTAATACGTTCAATCGTTTTTATTTCGCTGTGGAGATATTCCGCCTTCATTCCCTGCTCTTTCAGATAGACAGAAAGATCCTCGGCCATTTTCTTCGTGAGCGTTGTCGCGATCACCCGCCCGCCTTTTTCTATTTCTTTCACCGCTTCTGTAATAAAATCCTGCACTTGGCCCTGGTAGCCGCCCGGCAAATTATTTTCGAGGAACTTTCGGAGGCCGAGCGAGCCTGGTTCTTTTGCTTTCGGCGAAAGATCGCTCGGCCGAGAAGGAAGGCGCGCCGCGCTGGCGGCGCGACCTGTGCCCGAGGAAATGATTTGCCGGACGGCAGTAACTGGGCGGATAACGATCTCGGGGTCAATGAGGCCGGTTGGCCGAATAATTTGCTCGACGATTTGATCGCTTTCTTCTTTTTCGTAATTCGCAGGCGTCGCCGAAGTAAAAATGACTTGCCTCACTCGCTTATTAAATTCTTCAAAGCGAAGCGGCCTGTTGTCAAGCGCGGAAGGCAAACGAAAACCGTGTTCAATCAGCGTCTTTTTGCGCGATCGGTCGCCAGCATACATCCCTTCTATTTGCGGTACCGTAACGTGCGATTCATCAATAATCGTCAAAAAATCTTCAGGAAAATAACTAAGCAAGGTGTCAGGCGGCTCTCCTTCGCGCCGGCCCGAAAGATGACGCGAGTAATTTTCGATGCCGGAACAATAACCAAATTCCTTGATCATCGTCAGATCGTAATTAGTCCGCCTCTTTAAGCGCTCGGCTTCGAGAAGATTGCCTTCCTTTTTTAATTTTTCGAGTTGAGTTTCTAGTTCGTTTTTGATCAATTTTATCGCTTTATCGCGTTTGTCTTTACTAGTCAAAAAGTGCTTGGCGGGAAATAAGAAAATATTTTTCGGATTATCGAGAAGCCTTGAGGAAACCGGATCGATTTTAGAAATTTCTTTAATTTTGTCCTTTTCCAAAGTAATTGAATAAACGAGAGTCTCGGACACCGGCATTATTTCAATCTTGCTACCCAAAACCCGAAAAGTGCCCGGTTTTAAATCGGTATTCGTGCGTTCGAAATGAAGTTCAATTAAACGGGGCAATAGTTTATCACGGGAAATTTCCTGCCCTGTTTCCAAAATGATATTTTCCTCCCGGTATTCTTCCGGACTGCCAAGGCCGTAAATGCAGGAAACGGAAGCGACGATAATCACATCGCGCCGCGAAAGAAGAGCTTGCGTTGAAGCATGACGAAGTCGGTCTATTTCTTCATTTATCTTGGCGTCTTTTTCGATATAGGTGTCGGTGACAGGCATATACGCCTCCGGCTGGTAATAATCATAGTAAGAGACGAAGTAATGAACGGCATTATCCGGAAAAAAGCTTTTGTATTCTTGGGTAAGTTGAGCCGCCAAAGTTTTATTATGCGCAATAACCAAAGTCGGTTTCTGCGCTTTTTCAATTACACAGGCCATCGAAAACGTTTTTCCACTGCCTGTGACACCAAGGAGTGTCTGTCTTGCATATCCTTTCTTTAATCCGCTCACCAAAGCCGAAATCGCTTTCGGCTGATCCCCGGCCGGCTCAAAGGCGCTTTTTATTTTAAATTTGGTGTTTAACATTACGCTATGAGTTTACTCTAATTAGGGAAATAAAAAAACACCATCAGAGATCGATGGTGCTTATGCCATAGCAACTAAATATTCCGCGTCCGAAATGGTTGTTTTAAAAACTATCAGACCATCCTTTTCCCGCTGCTTGGCTTCCTCTGTGTTTGCTTTAACAAGATAATAACCAAACCCATTAGGAATAGCTATGGTATTTAAATTTTCTTTCTGCATCAACTCTACTGCTCTTTTTTGCATTTCTGAAAAATAGGCAGTATTTGTGATTTGTGTTTTTTGCTTTAGCATAGGTACGTGTTTAATCTGATTAAATCATATCAAATTATTTTTCTCCTGTCAAAAAACTTTTCAGTTCTTGTTTTGATTTTTCAAGACCAGTAAAATCGTCTTGTAACTGAAAAGATTTGTCTCTTACGCTAATCTTATAAGGATCCAGGATTTTTTCTTTTATTTGTTTCTGTTCTTCTTCTAAAAAAACTACTGAATTTCCAAAATCAATAACAAAAGGGTCGGCTGTATTTGCTTCAATCATGATGTTGCCGTTATGAACATCACGATGATAGATGCCCTCCTTATGAATTGCTTGCAAGAATTTGCCGATTTTTGCGAAAAAATCCTCGAATTTGAATGAAGTCGGCAAGTCAAGTTTTTGATCAATAATATCTTTTATAGTGGAACCCTCTATTCGTTGCATAACAAAAAAACCTCTTCCAATAATTGGATGTTTTTCTGATTTATCAATTGGCATAATGCTGTAGAGAGGGACAGGAGTATTAGCAATATTCTTGCTTCGTAATTTTGCCACTAAGCTTAGCAAGTGAGCTTCTTCATCAGCACTTCTAATTTGCTCAAATTGGCTAGAAAAAACCTTAAAGCAGGTTTTGTTAAAATAATTTTTGTAAACTTTTGAAAAATCACCTTTACCGATCTCAAACTCTGTTGTAAAAAATCTTTCAACAATTTTGGCAATATCCCCGACTTCATTGGACTGGAGAGATTCCTGATAAATTTTTACTTCAAATTTTTCTTTCATGGCAATTTAGCGGTAATACCGCCGCAAAAATTCTGCCTTGTATTCAAAGAAATTGCCGTCGAGAATGGATTGCCGGATCTTTTTCACCAGATTGACAATAAAATAGAGATTGTGAATGGATCCAAGAATTGAGGCAAGGATTTCGTGAGAGCGAAACATATGGGCCAGATAGGCTCTCGTGTAATTTTTGCAGGTATAACACCCGCATTCCGGATCAAGCGGCGATAAATCACTTCGATACTGACTGTTAGTGATAATGATTCGGCCATCATTTGTGTAAAGCGAACCGTTGCGAGCAACCCTGGTCGGCGCCACACAGTCAAAAAGATCACAGCCGTTTTCTACTCCCCCGAATAAATCCCTGGGCTCGCCGATGCCAAGCAGATGCCTTGGCTTTTCTTTAGGTAAAATTTTGTTTACCCATTCCACAACCGTATACATGTCTTCTTTATCAAACGATCCGCCGATACCAAAACCATCGAAAGGCAATTTCGCAATAAATTTCGCCGACTCTTCCCGGAGATCTTTAAACCGTCCGCCCTGTACTACCCCAAAAAGCGATTGAATATTTTCTTTATCTAATTTACTGTGCGCTTCTAAGCTTCGCGCGGCCCAGCGATGCGTACGATCCATTGCTTCTTTCTGATATTCATACGTGGCATATGGCGAGGTACATTCATCAAAAGCAAAGATCATGTCCGCGCCAAGATTCCACTGGATCTCCATTGATCGTTCGGGAGTAAAACGATGCTCCGAGCCGTCAATCACCGATTTAAAAGTAACGCCATCTTCATCAATCTTGGCGAGTTTGGCAATCAGCTCGCTGTCGGTTTCAAGCTCACCGTGAGTTGTCGCGATATCTTTCTGACTGAGGGACTTTCGGAGACCAAGCGAGCCTGGTTCTTCCGCCTTTGGCGGAAGAACGCTTGGTCGAGAAGGAAGGCGCGCCGCGCTGGCGGCGCGACCTGTGCCCGAAGGCAGTAAGATATCGCGACTGGAAACCGCAGTCTGGCTGATTTTGCTGACTTTTTTGCCGAAGGCGACACCAAGCGAGAAAGCTTGAAAGCCGCCGGAATCGGTCATAGTCGGCGCTGGCGCTGTATTACCATCGCTTCGCCGCCAGTTCATAAACTTCGCCAAGCCCCCGGCTTTCTTCACCAGCTCATCACCGGGCTGAAGATAAAGATGATAGGTGTTAGCCAAGACAACTTCTGCCCCTAAAGCAATGAGGTCATCCGGCCGGATTGCCTTAACATCAGCTTTGGTCCCGACCACCGCAAAAGCCGGCGTCTTTATTTCCCCGTGCGGAGTTTCAATAATGCCGGCCCGGCCAAGACTGTTCTTTAATTCCTTTTCGATTGTAAATTTGAATGGATTTGTCATAAATGAGCAAAGTAATATTCCGAGCAGAGACTTGCGAAGGCGACGGCCTGAGCACGAGGAATTTTTTAGCAAAAAAATATCCGTGCTCTGTGAGGAGTATTAGTTTGCGAAATGTTATTTTGCAAAGTTCTTACTTTTGCACAAAAACATATTGAAGAGAAAAAATATTGACCGGAGCGCCGACGTAAATCTCCTGCTCCGGTTCGCGCGGATCAAAATCTATCTTTTTCACAAAGCCCAAAAGAAAATCCGGCGCTAGTGCCACTGGTTCGTCGAGGATAACCTCGACTTCGCGCGGCAAAATAATTTTGAAATTCCCGCCGCCCCGACCAGTAATGGTCACCGGCGTGCCGGAACCGGACAGCTTGCCTTCTAGTACCTCGCCGGGAGTTGAATAAAGTTTAACTTTGGCCAACCGACCGGAAATTTCGGCAATTTCGCCAAGCAAAACATTTGGCGGCAAAAAAACTTTGGCGCCAACAAAAGCTTCGGCTGTCCCGAGGTCTACTAGTAAAGTGTCATAAAAGCTGACGCGAGGTGGAGCCAAAACAGACGCCAGAAAAGAAAGTGTTAGCGGTGTTCCCGCGCCAAGAAGTTCCTTGAGTTTTGCGTTTTCTGTCGCCACAAAATCAGCATAAACAAGTCTTAAACGGTATTCCTCGAGTTTCGCCTCAAGTTCTTTATTCTGAAGAGTCAGGGCCTTTTTTGACTGCCAAAGAGAAGAAAAATTCTCGAAACCTTGGCTCAAATTAAGTTTCGATAAAAACACCGGACGCGAAACAAAAGCGGCGCCCTTGGCCAAACCGCGAAAAATGCCGGAAAAAATAAGCCCAAAAATAATGATGAGGCCGGCTAAAGCAAACCAGAGGAGGCGGCGATTTTTATCGAAGCGGTTCATATATATAAAGCGAGGATTTCGCCTTGGCGGAGACTTGCGAGCGCGCAGGGCAGCGAGTACGAGGAATTTTTTAGCAAAAAAATATCCGTGCTCCGCCAGGGTGAAATCCGAGCTTTTATTTTATCGAAGCGGTTCATCTTCAAGAACGGTGAAAAGGATATTTTTATAGGTATTAAAGTCTTCAAGCACAATACCGGTCCCCCGCGCCACCGCCGTCAAGGGATCGGGCGCAACTTTGACCGGCACCTTCAGCGCTTGGCGTAAAAGATCAGCCGTACCTTTAAGAAGCGCGCCGCCGCCAACAAGCGTAATGCCGCGATGGATAATGTCAGCCAAAAGTTCCGGCGGTGTCACCTCTAAAACTTCTTTTACCCCTTCCGTTAAAATATTGAGCGAACCGCGAATTGCTTCCCTAATATCCGAATCGGTTAAGATCACCGATTTTGGGAGACCAGTGATAAGGTCGCGACCGCGAACTTCCGCTTCAAGGGAAGGACTGATAACCGCCGTGGCAATAGCGATTTTCACAGCGTCCGCTGTCCGGTCACCAATTAATAGTTTAAATTCATCTTTAAGGTAAGAAATAACATCGCTATTTAAGCGGTCCCCGGCGACTTTCAAGCTCTTGGCTTTAACGATGCCGCCCAAAGAAATAACGGCAATGTCAGTGGTGCCACCACCGATATCGACAATCATAGACCCGACCGGATCCATTACCGGAAGCCCGATGCCGATCGCCGCCGCCATCGGCTCTTCAATAATATAAACTTCGCGGGCGCC
>DATEUR010000021.1:0-10044 GCA_035583565.1 Minisyncoccota bacterium
GACGTGCTTGGAAAATATCACCCACATGGTGATTCCTCGGTCTACGAGGCGATGGTTGGTATGGCGCAGGATTTTTCTTATCGCTATCCGCTCATCATCGGCCAGGGCAACTGGGGTTCGATTGACGGTGATCCGGCGGCGGCTTACCGCTATACCGAGGCGAAGATGTCGAGGATTGCCGGGGAATTTCTGCGCGACATCGAGAAAGAAACAGTCCCTTTGCGGCCTAATTTCGATAACACCAGAAATGAACCGACTGTCCTGCCGACATCCGTGCCCGCTTTATTTCTTAACGGCACAATTGGCATTGCTGTCGGCATGGCTACCAACATTCCCTCCCATAATTTAGGAGAAGTGATTCTGGCAACGCGGCACCTGATTGACAATCCCACTGCCACCACTGAAGATCTTTTGGAATTTGTTAAAGGCCCGGATTTCCCGACCGGGGGTTTGGCTTACAGCGAGAAAGACATCAATCATTCTTATGCGACTGGCCGCGGCGGTGTTGTTGTGCGTGGGGAAACGGAGATTGTTGAACAAAAAAACGGTCAATTTGAAATCATCGTCACCTCACTGCCTTACAAAGTAAACAAAGCCAATTTAATTGTGGCTATTGCCGATCTCGTTCGCGACAAAAAACTTGAAGGAATTCGCGATATTCGCGATGAATCAACGACGGACATCAGAATTGTGATTGAATTAAAATCAAACGCTCATCCGCAGAAAGTCCTCAATTTTCTTTATAAAAACACTCAACTGGAAACAGCTTTTCATTACAACATGGTGGCGCTCGTCGACGGCGTGCCGGAAACCCTGTCTCTTAAATCATATCTTGCCCAATTTATTACTTATCGAAAAGACGTTGTCCGCAAAAGAACCGAATATGATCTCAAAGTTGCCGAAGAGCGCGAGCATATTTTGCTCGGTCTCTCGAAAGCGCTGGACCATATCGACAAAGTCATTAAACTCATTAAATCTTCAAAAAGCGCCGCCGAAGCCAAAGAAAATTTGATGAAACAGCTCAAGTTCACGGAACGCCAAGCGATTGCCATTCTTGAAATGAGGCTCCAAAAGCTTGCCGCTCTTGAGCGGCAAGCAATTCTTGATGAGCTGGCGGAAAAACAGAAGCTCATCAAGGAACTCAAAGGAATTTTAGCCAACCCCAAGAGACTTCTCGGCGTTATTTCTCAAGAATTGGAGGAAATCAAGGCGAAATACGCCGATCCGCGCCGCACAAAAATCATCAAAGGCGGCATTAAAGAAATCAAGGAAGAAGATTTGATTCCAGAAAAAGAGTCAGTGCTCGTTTTTACCGCTGGCGGCTATGTCAAAAGAACTGATCCGAAAGAGTATCGGGTTCAGCGTCGCGGGGGCATCGGCGTTGTTGATCTTGAAACGAAGGAAGAAGATTTTATTACGATTCTTGTTTACGCCAACACTCACGACAATCTTCTTTTCTTCACGAATCTCGGCAAAGCTTATCAGATAAAAATGTATGACATTCCGGAAGGGAAGCGAGCGACGCGTGGTAAATCAATTATGAATTTTCTTGCCCTCGATGCGGGAGAAAAAGTCACTTCTATTTTAGCTGTTCCTAAAAAAGCAGCTGCCGGAGAAAGTTTGTTTATGATGACAAAAATGGGCGTCGCCAAAAAAGTTGCCGCCGCCAGTTTCCAAGACGTCAGGCGGAGCGGCTTAATCGCGATCAAGCTCCAGAAAAATGACGAGCTTAAATTTGTTGTCTCGGTAAACAAAGGCGACGAAATAATTCTTGCGACCACCATGGGGCAATCAATCCGTTTCAAAGAAAGCGATATTAGGCAAATGGGCCGGGGCGCCGGCGGGGTGCGCGGGGTTAAACTCGGCAAAAATGATGAAGTTGTTGGTGTTGACGTTGTCAAAAAGGGAACAAAAGGAACGTTCCTGACAATTTCTGAAAACGGCCTCGGCAAGCAAACGGAACTCGAGGAATACAAGACGCAAAAGCGCGGCGGTTCCGGCATCAAGACGGCGAAAGTGACGCCAAAGACCGGCCGGCTGATCGTCGGGCGGGTAGTCGGCGAAGAAACCGAGCTTATCGTGATGTCGAAAAAAGGGCAGGTCATCCGAACCGAGATCAAAAATGTTCCCGTGCTCGGCCGGCAAACCCAAGGAGTGGCGGTGATGAAACTCCGGGCGGGCGACGGTATCGCTTCGTTTACGTATCTCTAGCAAAAAATCTTCGTAAATAAAACCCGGGTGTATTTTTGTCAATCTTGTTGTTTGAAAAATTGAAATAATATGGATATTAATAAATTTGAAAAATCTGGATTGAAAATAGATAAAGAACAATAAAAATAATGAAAAATATTGAATTAAAGGTTAATATTAAAAATGATAAGAAGAAATTACAGAAAAAACTGAAATTTATTCATGCCATCCATAAAGGGATAATCAATCAACAAGACATATATTTTAATTGTTTGAGTGGTAGATTAAAATTGAGAAACAACAATAACAAAAAATATGAATTAATATTTTATTTGCGGCCTAACAAAAAAATATCCAAGACCTCGAATTATCAGATTATTGAATTAAGCAAAAAAAGTATTAATTCTATAAAAAATATTTTAGGTATAGTCTGTGGTTTTAAAAACACTGTAAAAAAAACAAGAGATTTATGGTTTTTAAAAAATACCAGAATTCATCTTGATAAAGTATTTGGCATAGGTAATTTTTTGGAACTCGAAACTTTAGTTAAAAGAAATTTAAAAGCTGCCAAGAAAGAACATGGAAATATTATCAAAATTTTAGACCTTGAAAGGTATAAAAAGTATAGCGGTTCGTATAGCGATATGCTAAATTAGTTATGAACTTGTGGTAATATCTTTTGTAATTATGCAGTTCTCGGAAAGAGCTTTTACTGTTAAAATAAGAGTAAGTCTATGTTTGCCGAACCGGAACAAAATGTAAAACAATTCAAGCTCCGCGACGATGCCGTCGTCGCTGACCTCGGCGCTGGCGCTGGCTGGTATTCTTTTGCCGCGGCGCGAGCCTGTCCGCGCGGCAAGGTTTACGCGGTTGATGTTCAGAAAGAGCTTCTCGAGAAAATAAAAGCCGAAGCGCTGCGCGAGCATCTCTTTAATCTTGAAACGATTTGGGGCGATATCGAGCGGATCGGCGGCACAAAGCTAGCCAACAATGCCGTTGACGCAGTGATAGTTGCTAATGTGTTTTTTCAAGTGCCCGACAAACAAGCGGCCGTGGCGGAAATCGACCGGATTCTCTCGTCGCGCGGCCGGGTTTTAATTATTGACTGGGTCGAATCCTTGCCCGGCGGCTTGCCGCCGGTCTCGCGAGCCGCCATGCAAGACCTTTTTTACGCCCGCGGTTTTACTGTTGAAGGAGAGATCGCGACCGGCCCGCACCATTATGGTATTATTTTTCGTAAGCCATGAGTAATCTCAATATAATTTTAATTGTTGTTTTTATTGTCGCCGCTGTCGGCGCCACCCTTATTTTTGCCGGCATTATTCCCATCGCCGGCGGCCCGGCCGCTCTTGCCGGAACTGTCAATATTTGGGGGACGATTCCCAGTCGGGATTTTCTGCCACTCACTGATGCCTACAGCGGCGTCAACAGAAATATCACGGTTAATTATCGGCAAATATCGCCAACCGTTTTTGACGAAGCTTTAGCCGAAGCGCTGGCGACCGGCACCGGGCCAGATATCTTTTTGCTTTCTTCCGATTCCGTTTTAAAACACCGCGCTAAAATTTTTCCTATTCCTTTCAGTAATTATCCGGAAAATACTTTTCGCCAAGATTTCATTGCTGGAGCCGAACTTTTTTTGACGTCTGACGGGATTCTTGGTTTGCCGCTCATTGTTGATCCGCTGGTGATGTTTTATAACCGCACAATTTTTGATAATGCCGGCGTGGCCAAAGCGCCGGAATTTTGGGACGAGTTTCCGGCCCTCGTGCCTCAATTAACCCATCGCCAAAACGCAAGTATTATTCAATCTGGTGTCGCTTTGGGCGGCGCTCGCAATATTTCGCGCGTGAAAGATGTTATTTCGGCGCTTATTTTACAAACCGGTAATCCAATCGTAACCAGAAGCGATGATACTTACGAATCGGTTCTCGACGAAAGCGAATCTCTTTCGGCGCTTGATTTTTACACCGGTTTTGCCAACTCGGCACTCGATGTTTATTCTTGGAACGAATCGCTGCCTAACGCTAGGACGGCTTTCGCGGCTGGCAATGTGGCGATCTATTTTGGACCGGCAAGCGAGCTTTTCACGATCCGCGACGCCAACCCCAATCTTGATTTTGATGTCAAATCCCTGCCGCAGGTCCGCGACGGCGATCTCGCGAACTTTGGTCGCGTTTACGCGTTTGCCATCAATAGGAATTCGACCAATTTACCGGTGGCCGCGACGGCCGTTTTTGGCTTAAGCGCCGCCAATGTTTTGCCATTTTTAACTAGTAGTCTTTCCTTGCCGCCGGCGCGCCGTGATCTGCTTGCCGCGCCGCAAACCGGCACTTATTTGCCGATTTTTTACAGGAGTGCTCTTCAAGCTCGGGGCTGGTTTGATCCTGATCCGGCGCGAACGGGAGAGATTTTCCGCCGGATGGCGAGCGATGTGATCACCGGCCGGGCTGATACCAGTGAGGCGCTTTCCGATGCCGCCGCGGAAATTGAGCTTTTGTTGCAGCGATAAACTTATGAGAAAAACATTTTTAATTATTTTCATTATTGCGATTGTTTTTGCCGCGGGTACCGGTTTTGCTTTTGCACAAGAACAAAAATATACCGGCAAAGGGCTTGTGCCTTGCGGTAATCCGGGTCAAGATCCCTGCAACTTTAATTATCTTCTCACCACGATCAATATTCTTATTAATTTTTTGCTTTTTTGGATAACCTTGCCGATCGCGGCGATTCTTTTCGCTTATGTCGGCTTTCTTCTGCTTTTTTCCGGCGGGGATGAAGGGAAGCGGACACAGGCCAAAGCGATCGCCTGGAATCTTGTCGTCGGTCTCGTCATCGCGCTGGCCGCTTGGCTTATCGTCAAAACGATTCTTGTCGGCCTCGGACTTAAAGCCGGATTCTCTTTATTGGAAGGCTTTAAGTAGAATGGTATACTTAGCGTTATGAAACTCTGGCAGAAAATTTCAATATTTGCCCTCAGCTTCTTTCCTTATTTGGTTTTTGCTCAAGACCAGGCAACCAAGGCAGTGACCGGCGCGGCTAAATGCGGCCAAATAAAAACAATTGCCAACATTTTTGATTGCTTAACCGGCATTATTAGCGCCTCTCTCATTCCGCTTCTTTTTGCGATTGCCCTCATCGTTTTTATCTGGGGCGTTATTCAATACATCACGGCCGGTGGCGATCAGGAAGAAAGAAGGAAAGGCATTCAATACATTATTTGGGGGATTGTCGGACTTTTTGTAATGACGGCTGTTTGGGGATTGGTGAATGTCCTCTCCGAAACTTTTAATATTAATTTTGGTATTCCACAATTAAAAGAACCCGGCACATAACACAGTATGAATATTTTATCTAAAATTGTTTATGCCCAAGAACTAGTGACAAATGCCGCCACGCTTGTCCAGCGCATCAATAAATTTATTATCAATCCTTTGATTGTTTTTATCTTCGCTCTCGCCCTTGTTTATTTCCTTTGGGGAATGGTTGAATTTATTGCCGGCGCGAATAATGAAGAAAAGAGGGCGATTGGCCGCCGCCATATGATTTGGGGGCTGGTCGGGATGCTGATTATGATCGGCGTTTTTACGATTATGAAAATAATCGTTGTGACTTTAGGGGCGAAATTAAGCCCGGAGGAACTAGGCGGGGGTCAGGTTGATATTGAGCAGTAATCCACATTGCCGCCTGCTATTTGTGTTATAATGGAAATTAATCCATTTATTAGTTTAAGCGTTATTTATATAAAATTTATGAAGAAATTTGGTAAAGTTTTAGGTTTTGGGGTTGGATTTTTTCTCCCTGTCCTCGCGTTCGCGCAGCAAATTTCATTTACGGAGACAAAAGGATTGTTCGGAGTTCTAAACACCATTCAGAGACTTCTGAACGTTGTAATCCCAATCCTTATAACTTTAGGCGTCGTTTACTTTATCTGGGGTGTTATTAAATATGTAACTGCTAAAGATGAAGAAGCTCAAAAAGAAGCCCGCAGCACTATGATTTATGGCATCATTGGTCTTTTCGTTATTGTTTCAATTTGGGGTCTCGTTGGTCTTTTAGCTAATACTTTTGGCATAACACCAGGAAAAGGTCAGGGTGGCGTTTTCCCTTGTATTCCTGGTACCCCTGGCTGTATATAATTCTATTTTTTAAAAGCAAAAACCCTTTGAAAAAATCAAAGGGTTTTGTTTTGAGTTAATTTGGAATTAACTAAAACTTTTTACCGACCTCTGTTGATCTGAGAAAAAGGCGTGTAGTATTCGTTGGGATAATCGGCGCCACAAGCCGTTCGCCAAACAATCTGACCGTCAGCGGCTCTGCCAAGTTGGCTTACGAGCTGACAATTGTGTAAAGGATAGGCGTAGGTTTCGTGAGTGACCGGGTAGCCGGTTAAAACGGTATGACCCATTGGTATACCCATCGGTTGCTGAATCTGAGGCGCGGGTTGGGGCGGGGGATTTTTGTAAACCACGATATACTTTTTTCCACCAATGATTGTATCTCCGTAAACGTCATCTCCGGCGTAAGCCGTGTAAACCTCATCGTTGCCTCTGATGGCGTACTGCGCGTTCTTACACCCGGCGGCTGAAAGCAAAACAAGGATTACCATCGCAAGTAAAAAAACAAAGGCAGTGGCTCCGGCTTTTCCTGAAGCTTGATGCATTTCAGTATCGCGGTAAAAGTGATTTCTTGAGTTCATAGTATTTCGGTATTAGTATTAGTTGGACATTGATTTGAAAGGACGATTTAACTTCTGGTACTGTACCATATACTATATAATCTGTCAAGACATGATAAACAAAGAAAAAAGGCGGTATTACTACCGCCTTTTGGCTTCACCCGATTTTAACCGGACCGATTTTTAATTTCTCGATCATCTGCTTCGTCGCTGGTGAAAACAAACTGAGGATCTGCCCCAAATCGCCCGTCAGCATGCTGTAATCGCTTTCTTTTAAGCTTGCCGCGCCAAGTTTATAACCCTCCTGAAGTGTTTCAAGGTTTTTATAAACTGTGTATATTTCCACGCCGGCTTTGTCTTTTATCGCCTCGAGCGCCTCTGCCCAGCCCATTTGCTGTTCGCGGATATAAACGCGCTGCGCTTCGCCTTCAAGGGTTTTGACTTCTTTCATTAATCTTGCCACTACTGTTTGGTTAAATACCTCCCAAATCTCGGCCACCAACTCGAGGGGCGCAATCTGGAAAGCGTTAATCTGCAAGCCCCACTTTTCGATAAGGAGGACAAGGGGTCCTTCAATCAACGTCTCGATTTCTTCGCTGGCCGCGATAATCTGAGCTGGTGTTTTTTTGCCGATAATTTTAGCAAGCCCTCTTTGAATTTCCGGCCAGACTTGTTTAGCAACCTCTTCTTTTAAGAATTGCTCAATTTCTTTTTCGTCTCGCGTTGACTTCAAAAATTGTTGCCATTTTGAAGGTTCGATAATACGGTCAAAAAAATCGATTGAAGCGGGGAAGAGTTGGATACTGCCATGGAGACTGATTGGTAAGCGGTAATAATTGAGTGGATCTCGTTCAAACATTTCCCGTTCGGCTCCGCTTTTATAAATCGCCAGTGCGGCCGAACCGGTGCTGATGTTATTGAAGCTGAAAGGGAGGTTTAAAAGCACTTGTTTCATTCTGTATCGGCCAAACGGCCAGAGAACAAAGAGAAAGCCGCTACCGGAGGTTAGCCAAAGAATTGGATTACCAAGCCAGTGCACAATTGACCACCAACCGAGTTCAACGGTCTCCTTAAACGACTTATCCAGAGCTGGTCCGTACCAGCCGGCCCAAAGAAGACCAAGGATTACCAAAAAGAGAAGGCCAAGATTGGTGTAGTCAAGAAAGAACATGATGAAAGCAAGAGTCAGTAAAATCAGATTAGGGCCAACCACGAGTAATCTTGTTCTTTTGTTGTAAAACTGTTTTTCGCCAATGATTTTCGGTTCGCGGACAAAGGCCTCAAACCGGGTTAGAGCGTTTTTGTTTGTCATGTCAAAGAAGATTAGAGTTTATGTTTTTGGGTATTAGTCTAGTTTGGATACTACTCTCAAAAGATAAAATTGCCAAGCGGACAAAAAACAAGCGGAGCAAAAAATATGAAGACATATTTTGATTTCGCAGGGACTTATGTAAACAAGTTTACACATGCTCCTCGCTCATAAAAATAACCCCCGCCACACGCGTGAGCGGGGGTTAACCCTTAACAAACCCCTTTCAATCAATCAATCAATCAATATGAAAGGTGTTTGTAATATAGCACAAATTCTGGTGGGCGAGAGAGGACTCGAACCTCCACGGGTTTAACCCCACTAGGTCCTAAGCCTAGCGCGTTTACCAATTACGCCACTCGCCCCCGAATAATTAAAAGATCGAATCATTACGCAGAGCAAAACAGTTTGCTTTGCTTCGGCTTGTCCGCCCAGAGGGATTCGAACCCCCGACCTTCTCCTTAAGAGGGAGCAGCTCTACCAACTGAGCTATGGGCGGTTATTGCTCTTTTATCATTTTTTGCACACCGCTCCAAATTTTATGCCGATATGCCTCCGGCGGGCCGGAAGCTCGGTGAGCTTCCGGCAGCTATGGGCGGTTTATGCCCGGGGTGGGACTCGAACCCACATGCCTTACGGCGGTCGATCTTAAGTCGACTGCGGCTACCAATTACGCCACCCGGGCCTGGACTTCTACTTCTACTCGACTTCTCGTCCTAAGGCCATGGTGGGATTCGCACCCACGCATAGCGGTTTTGCAGACCGCCGTGTTAACTTCTTCACCACATGGCCGCTAAAGTGCGCTGTTTTTGCGCATCTCTTCATTAGATAATAACTTCGTTACGACAACTGGTCAATCAATTCGCGAGTTTTGCGGCCGGGGTCAATCTCGATTTCGACTTCCGGAACGAAACGAGTCTTTATTTCTTCGCCGAGAAAACGCCGAAGACCCTCTTTTTTTTCTTGGAGAAGGGCAAGGATTTCGCTTTCTTTTTCTTCAGGCAAGATGGAAGTATAGATGATCACTTTTTTGAGATCTGATGGTAAAAAAATATTGGTTACTGTCACCAAAGCCCCCTCGATATTTTTTTCGATGTATTTGGCGGCAAGAGACGAAACCAAACTCTCAAAGCGCCCCTGACGGTGGGTCATACCATTTTCTTTTCCTGTCCTTCCAAAACATCGCCGGCTGCCACGCCAATTTTTGATTCAAGAAGCATGCCGAATTGATTACCGCTTAATATCTCGCTCACTCGGGCGCGGTTTTTTTCGAGTTTAATAATATTTCCTTCGCCGAGCACATTACCCCGCCTTGTTATTTTAAGAATTTGTCCGGAAGCGATTTCACCCTCGAATACCTCGCCGCCGATAACTTGCCGGTCTTTATCCTGGCTGAAAAGTTTCAGAATTTTTGCCTTGCCGCGGGTTTCAATAATTTCTTTTCTTGGCCGGCGTTCCTCGATCTCTTTCTTAAGCCAGTCGGTTAAATGGTAAATAATAGGGAAGAGGCCGATAGTCACATGTTCTTTTTCAGCAAGGAGGGCAACTCCTTTTGGAATTTTAACGCCAAGGCCGGCGATAATTGCTCTCTTGGTGCCGAGCGCCGATTTAATATCGTTTTCATTCACGTCGCCGACGCTTTTGCCGATGATTCTGAAAGCAACCGCTTCGATTTTATTTTTTTCCAGCTCTTTTTCAATGGCTTCGATTGAGCCCCAAAAGTCGCCCTTAAGAATAACCGGAATAATTTTTATTTCTTCACTGATAATCGCCTCTTTTTCTTTAACATTTGTTTTTTTTGCTTTATTTTCCGCCACTTTTTGTTCGGCTTCTTTTTTTGAAGAATAAGCGGCAAATTGCGTGCCTG
>DATEUR010000022.1:0-9179 GCA_035583565.1 Minisyncoccota bacterium
GTGCAATTTGGCTACAGCCACACCCGCCGCCACCCAAGCGCCATCCCGTTTATCGGCAGTTCGAAAAATCGGACTGACCTTTTTGATTTAACAAAAACGAAAACCGCCCTCGATAAAGCCCGGGAGTTTGTGAGCAAAATAACAAATGAAGGGAAAATAATTCTTTTTGTCGGCACCAAGCCCGAGAGTCGCCAAATTGTCAAAGACGCGGCTAACAAGTTAAAACAGCCTTTTGTCACCAATCGTTGGATTGGCGGCACCTTGACTAATCTGCCGGAAATAAGAAAAAGAGTGGCCAGATTGAAAGAACTCCGCGAGAGTAAACAAAGCGGCGAGCTTGAAAAGAAATACACCAAAAAAGAACAATTGCTTTTTGCTCGGGAAGCTCTGCGGCTCGAAGAAAATTTTGGCGGCATTATTGATATGGAAAAAATACCTGGCGCTCTTTTTATTATCGATTCAAAACACGAAGACACGGCTGTCCGGGAAGCCCGGCAATTAAAGATCCCGGTGATTTCGGTTTCAAGCTCTGACTGCGATCTTTCTCTCATCGACTACCCTATCCCCGCCAACGACGCCGCGACCTCGAGTATTAATTTGCTTACAGCCGAAATCGCAAGCGCTTATTCAGCCAAATAAAATGAGTACAGTTTCCGTTGAAAAAATCAAACAACTGCGTGATCTTTGCGGCATATCCCTCGGCGCTTGCCGAAAAGCCCTTGAAGAAACTGGCGGCAATCTTGAGAAAGCTCTGGAAAGCCTGAAAAAATCGAGCGCTGATGTCGCCTTGAGAAAAGCCGAGCGGGCAACGAGCGACGGCGCTGTCTTTATTAAAAAAGCCGGCGATAAAACAGCCGTGGTTATTCTTAACTGCGAAACTGATTTTGTTGCCAAAAACGAAAATTTCCTAAAGCTTGCAAGTGATCTTGCCGACATCGCTCTTAAAGAAGGTATTCCAGCGGCAAAAGCAAAATCCCGCGAACAAATCGACGCCGCTATCCAAAAAACTGGCGAAAATATTCAACTCAAAAATATTGAGCTTGTTCCCGGGAAAACAGCAAGCTATGTCCATGGCGGCAAAATAGGCGCAGTGGTTACCCTTGCGAAAGATGATGAAAAATTAGCAAAAGATATCGCCATGCACGTGACCGCTCTTCGGCCAGAGTATCTCGCTCTCTCCGATATCCCAGCCGAGCGAATGGCGGAAATGAAAGCTCATTATGGTGAAGAGGTGGCGAAACTTTCCAAACCCGAGGCAATAAAGGAACGCATTATCAAGGGGAAGCTCGACGAATATTTCAAACAATTTACTCTTCTCGAACAATCTTTCATCAAAGAAGACAAAACGACCGTCGGCGAGCTCTTGAAAAAAGCCGGCAATAGTGTTACCTCTTTCGCGCTTTACACCCTTTAACAAAGATTATGACTCTAATTATTATTTTTAGCATTTCGTTCGCCGGTCTGGTTGGAATCCTTGTCTATCAAACAAGGCGGATCAAATTAGGCAAAGTAGCCATAATCTACGACGATCCTTTTGATTGGCCGGAGCTCAAAAATAGATTTGCCAACTGGCTTCTTGATTTCGCCCGAGAAATGGTGATCACCGGTCTCCGTCTTTACATCCGGGTCATCTATTTTCTTAAAACCCAACAAGAACATTCTCGCCGCCAATTCGATCTGATTAAGCAAAAAATTGGAAAATTCATCGAGAAAGAAAAGAAGAGCGGACCTGTTTCCGATTTTCTTTCCACTATTGGCGAATATAAAGAAAAAATTCAAGAAATCAAAAAAGAAATCGAAAAGGAAGAAAAATAAGCCGATGTAGCTCAGTTGGTAGAGCAACTCACTTGTAATGAGTAGGTCGCCGGTTCGACTCCGGCCATCGGCTCCAGAATCCGAGTTTCAGACAAAAGACCAACTTTTTGGTGGGACGCGCAAAGCGCGTCCCACTGATTTTTCCCCGCTAATTCAGACGAATTCGGCGCGCAAGCGCGCCGAATTTTCCAAATTCGCTTGCGAATTCAGGCGAAACAGCGTGGGACGCACTTCGTGCGTCCCACTCCTTTTCTCTTTCCCAACCATTTAGTGCGTTTAGGGAGTATCTTTACAACTCCGTCAGAACTTACTTTATCAAAAATTCATAAGGAATTCCAGCGTGCCTCGCGCGTGCTATGCACGCCTGTGTATGCACACAGTTTCTCCAAAGGAGAAAAGCGAGGCACGCAAACCCACAATGTGGACGAGCAAAAGCAAAACAAAATGTGCGGGAGGAAAGGTTTTGCTTTTGCTCGGCTAAAGTTTTTTGAAATTCGGCGAGATTCGGGTTTCCGCCCCGCAGGAGGGTGCGGGAGGAATGCGGGGCGGGCTTGGTACTGAAAAGCTATTTACTAGAAAATTCTATATGATATAATTTAGTGTATGAAAAATACAAAAGGTTTTATAGGGATAGGTATATAATAATAGCAATCATTGCGGCTTTAATTGTAGGTAGCGGTGTTATCTATATATATGGAAAAGACTTCAACGCCTTCCTCTCAAAATACAGTGGTGAATGACTATAATCCACAAGTAGATGAGAATAGTAATATTACGAATACACCTCTCTCTAGCAATAATACATTGAACGAATTTTCAGGTTGGACAAAATATAGAAATGAGGAATATGGAATTGAATTATACTACCCGCCTGATATTTTTAATGTAAAAAATTCTGGTAAAAGTGTAATTTTCTACGATAAGAAAAGTAAAGAACCCCAAGGAACTGATTTTCGTGAAATACCTAATTATTTTGATATTGAGTTACCTAATCTAGGTGGAGGTAGCGGTTTAGATTATTATGCAAATGCGATAAAGCAATTATTTTCCTCTGTTCCTCGAAGCCCGATAGTTATATTAAAAAGCGACGAAATTTCTGTAGATGGAAAGAGGGCTGTAAAACTTACATTCGAAAGCAGTACGAATAAAACACAAAAAGGTTTTATGGTTATTGCAGAATTGTCTAAAGTAGTGTCATATTTTGATGCTGAGTCTCAGACAACGTATAAATTAAAAGTTGCGACTTTTATTGGAATAACAGAAGATTCGCAAGTAGCTGAAAAGATTTTAAAAAGTATAAAGTTTTTTCAATAATTCCTTTTTGGTAAAATATTATATGATAAATCAAAAAACCTCAAACAGTTATGTAGGAACTGAAGTGAAATCGACAAATATTTATAATATACAAATTATAGTACTTGTATTATGGCTTTTTATTTCCCAGACAATTGGTTTTTTGTTTAATACACTACATATTGGAACACCTGGTGATTACAATATCTATACTTCTTATATTTTATTAAAATTTGCAATACAGTTTATTTTAAACGTAACTTTATTAATTGTTAGTATAACTGCAATCAAAAAATCTAAAAATATTAAACCAAAAAATAAGATTTCATATTTTTTAATTTACCTTGGAGTTTTACTTAGCATAGGTGGACTTTTATTTCAGTTACCAACAATACACCTTTTGCTTAATTATTAGTAAAGGTTTTCCACTTTTTAGCCCGCCCCGCATTCCTCCCACACCCTCCTGCGGGGCGGGTTCTTTTTTTGGCGGGCGGGCGCTAATCCAAAAACTATGGCATTTTTATCCTAAAAATGGTAAATTATAAATAGCTTGCAAAAGCTATTTATATACTATGACACCACAAGAACAAGCTAAAAAGATTGAGGAAATCTACAATGATGCCATTGCGAAACTTGATGTGCTTGCACAAGAGCGTAGTAATCTTGTCAAAGAACGACAAGACGCTATTCGTGGTTATATCAAGGATTTAGAAACAAAAAAAGTTGATACGATTCGGGCATCACTTGGATTATCAGCTAACCAATAGTTATTATGAACGCAGAAAAAGAAATATTAAAACAAGATTTAAGTAAGCAGGAAAAACCAGAGGATATTAAAAAGTTTATTGAGGACACCGAACTCATGGGAGGACATGAGGATATTGTTGCATTAGCAAAAGCAAAATACGAAACTGCTATTGAGCAAATAAATACACCAATCGAAACAACGGAAAGTCAAAAAACACAAGTTGAAAATATGGGCGGTTCTGAAAGTGACTTGCAAGAAGTAACTGCTCCCATTGATGAGAAAATAGCGGAAAAAGATACAGAAATAAAAAATGTTGAAAAAGAGACAGAACAAAAAGTTTCGGAAGTAAAAAATGAAAATAAAGAAAATAATTCTGAATTTAAATATGATTCAGAAGAGGGAAGAAAATTAAAATATTCTCTTGCAGGTATGTCCGAAGCAGAGCTTTTAAAAATTATGGACAAATACCCACACTCTGTATCTACAAATAACGAGAATACTAGATCGTTATGGGCAGATATTATTCGGGAAAATAAACTTTCACCTGAAGAATTAATTGAAATTGACAAAAAGGTAAACGATAAAGAGGGCTATAATGATGAAGTTATAGTTGGAAGAATTTTAGAAACAGGTAAACTTCCTTTAGACAAAGCGCTTGAAATCGTCTCTAGGGGAGGTGGTCCTCGTCCAATGGAAACCTTTGTTGAAAAAACCAATTTTTCCAATATGAATGATGCAGAACTCAAAAAGGTTTTTAAAACTTTAGATAAGGTTGGTAATTGGCATTTTAATGAAATTGTGAAAAAATCTGGCAGAACCAAAGAGCAAGTTCAAGTGTTGCTTAAATAAAAAAGAAACTTGAGATATGAGGAATGCGGGGCGGAAACCCAAACCCTGCCGAATTTCAAAAAAATTAGTCTCGGTTTTGCGAATCCATGCCTCAGAAAATCGCTTCGCAAAACCGAGTTCGCATTTGCATTTAGCGTTTTTCCCCGCACTTTCCATTTTGGGAAAGCTCTGTGCTTCGCACAGAGGCGCGTAGCGCGCGGGGAACGCTTGGTGGATGTTCTCACTGATTTTTGCTAAAATGAGTTCTAGCTTTGTTTAAAAGGTACTCCAAGACCTCCCCTTAGTCGGACCTGGGAGAAAATTAATAGCAACGGTAAAACTGTTATTTCTTTTTAAAGCCAAGGAGTTTCTCCAGTGTTTCTTCGTCTTGGAAGCCACTGACGGCTTTCTCGTTAATAACAAGCACTGGCAACGGCTCTTTAACGCCAAAAGTTTCTTTGAGCGCGCTGGCAGCGCTTAAATCAAGATCAAAATCAAAAGAATAGACTCGAAGCTCTGGGTAAGTTTCGCGTAAACTAGTTAAAACATAACCTTGTTTGTTGCAATCAAAGCAATTTTTGTTGGAATAAAAGTAGAGAATAAAGTGGGCCGGCAAATTACAGCGGCGCAACACCTGCTTCATCAGCAAGTAATCTTTGATTTCAAGCAAGGTGTATTGTTTTTTTAATCGTAAAACATTCGGCGTCAGGCCGATGTTGGCCTCGCTGTATTCCACCTTTTGCCCAAGCTCGCCAAGTTTTTCAGTTAAGACCGATTTACCGAGACTATCGCAAGATTTTTCCGCCAAAAGATCAAATTCAATTTCTGAAGACAAAATGTCAATCGAAATGTCAGTTTGAAGCGTCTCCAATTCCCCGATTTTCCGGGTGCTTAAACGATTACTCAAATAAAAAGCCAGACCGAAGATAAAAGCGGTGATAATAAAAACAATCAAATATTTTTTCCAATCAATCATATTAATTAGCGCCAGTTGATTTGCCGGCGAAAAACCGTGTTGCCGATGGCGGAAACCATCCAGAATGGCGCAATAATGCTATAAATTAAAACAAAACAAGCAATGTCAAAAAAAGAAGGTTTGACCCCGGCCATCCATTTGCCGATAAGCATCGTCGCGACAAGCAAACCCATGGAAAGAAGAAGGAGGATAAGCGGGGCTTTAGTGGTGATAAAAAACGGATCAAAGTTAGGATTAAAGTTGACCGAAAAGCCCACCGCGAGAAATTCCGTTATTTTTTTGCCGGCAAGGGTAATAATATTTGCTACCTGATCGCCAAACAAATAAATAACGCCGCCAATGCCGATGAAGCCGGAAGGAATGGTGAGCATCGCGAAATTCCCGAATTTCGGCCGCATAAAAGTGTGGCGGTAATCAAGAACGTTGTTAATGAATCCGTAAATCCAGCGGCGGCGCTGATAATAAAGCTTGGCTACCGTATCTGGCGCCACAGTGTAAACAAAAGCGTCGTGACACTGCGCAATCTTCATTCCCCGCACCTGCATTCGGAAAATGATTTCCATATCCTCTGTCCGGTGAGCGTCTCTATAATTGCCGATCTCCGCAAAAACTTCTTTGCGAAAAAGCGAGAGCGCGCCAGCAACGACATGGAGCCCGGCGAGCCACCCCAAAACTTTTTTGACGTAAACTGCCATATGGTATTCCGCCGCTTGAGCCAGCTCAATCATATTTTTTGGTTTCTCCACAATCACTGAAGAACCGACCGCCATTACTTCTTCGTCTTCAAAATGTTTAATCATTTTGGCAATCGCGTCCGGCGCCACGAAAGAATCAGCATCAACACAACCGAAGATTTCGCCGCTGGCTACGGTTAGGCCAAGATTAAGCGCGCTCGATTTGCCGCCATTTTCTTTGTGAAAAATTTTTACCGGCGGCTGGTAAGACAAAAGGGGGGCCTTTGTCTTAAAATGCAAAAGCAAACTTTGGAGCACTTGCCAAGTATTGTCCTTGGATCCGTCGTCAATCACTAAAATTTCCAATTTATCTTTAGGGTAATCAGTGGCCAAAAGAGAGTTGATGGTTTTAGCCACGGTTTTTTCTTCATTAAAACAAGGCACCACAATGGAGAGCGTCGGGTACTTGGTTGTCCGCAAGGTCGGTCTTATCTCCCTTCTCTTTTCAAGAAAAGTCACTAAATAAAAGACTTGAATATACAGGGCCAAAAAAAGCAAAAAATAAAAGACGATTTCCGTCATGATCTAATAATACCACAAAAATTGAAAAGCGACAAAACATATTTTGCCGCTTTTCGAAATACTAAAAGCAGATTGAATTATTTGCCCATCGGCATTTGGCATTCCGCGCAACCCGCGCACTCGGCGCACTTCGATCCGCGACAGCCAAAACAAAGCGTTACCGCCGCTACCCCAACCAAGAGGTAGATGATCGATTCAAACGCCGGCCAGCGGCCAAAGATGAGATTGACGACGTTAAGATTGGCGGCGCCAATAAGCATACCGAGACCAACAAGGCCCCAGTTAAGACCGCCAATAATGACAAGGATGTGGGAGACAAGACCCCAACCACCCTTTTTACAGTGTTTACACATCATATTTGCTAAATTTTTAAATAATTAATAATAATTTTGACCTTTATTGAATGCCTATATTGTAGCAAAAGAAAATCTTTCGGTTTCCCCAGCTTGGAAAGCGGCAAAACATGTTTTGCCGCTGCTATAAGGAAACCGAGATTAATCAAAGTTTGAAAGTTGATTTCAAAAACCTCTTTATGTGAAAAGGCGGCGAGGTATAAATTGGCGAAAAGCCAGTCGGGTCTTGGGCGCTGATCGTGGCGTAATACTTCCCTTTTGTGAGCCGCATGAAGAAACGGCCATCCGGACCCGTTACCGCTTTCTTGACTTTGGTCTTTGTGATTTCACTAAAGACTTCGACCAAGGCATGAGGAAGCGGTGCCCCTCCTTTTGTCACGCGGCCGCGTTTTCTGATTAAATTACCAAAACCTATCCGACGCAAAACCCAAAGCCCGCAGTAAAGGCCAAGAACAATAAAGTTGTATGGCTTGGGCGCGAAAATTAAGGCGAAGATCGCGGCAATAAAACCGAAGACGAAAAATACTTTCGAAAGTTGGTAGATAAAAATATTTCGTTTTTGATTTTTATTATAACCAACCGCCTGCTTGGCTATTTCGTTCCAGTCGGCGATGGCGCTTGGATCCATTGGAATGTTGTAAGACAAAATCTCGCCCTCCCGCTTTACCTCGAAGGGTTTGCCAAAATAAAGATTGGGGTAAGCGGCCACTTCCGTTTGACCGGCCAAGGCAACGGAGGGAAAAACGTAATTCGTTTTCCCAGCTTCCAAGCGATAAATACCCGGCTCACCGACCGCCAGCGCGTATTCGCCGTTTATAGTGGTGATCGCCGAAGCCACTTCTTTTTCTTTTCCGTCCTCTTCCAATTTGAATAAGCGGACAAGCGCCGGATCAAGACCTGATTTGTTGCGGGAATCAAACACAACGCCCGATAATTGCTTTGTCGCCCCGAAAGCGGAAAGAAGTAGATTCCAAAAGCGCGCGAACATTTCCGCCGGCTGGGTGAAAAACAAAGCGAGGAGTCCGCCCAAACCAAGACCCAGGCCCAAGAGACCAAGAACTGAAGCGAGCGGTTCGGCAAACGGCGCGGCAAACAATCGATTAATTAAATCTCCAAAGCTTTGCTTAAGATCGGCAAGCGCTTTCGTCGTGTTCGGGAAAGGGCCAGTCGGCAAGGCGACTTCAGGCGGCGTCAAACCGGAAGGAATTTCTTCGGTCGGCGGAATTTCGTCGGCTGGCGGTGTAATAATAATTCGGCAATTAGCATCGCAAAAATCTTCGCCGTCGCATTCTTCCGTCGCGGGATTGATAATATTGTCCCCGCAAACACCTTCGCCTTCAATATCGCCCGGTTCCGGCGGAGCCCATCGGCAATCCGAACCGCAAACAAGGCCGCCTGGTTCGCTTGGTTCGCCCGGCTCGCATTGTTCAGACAGACGGCTAACGACGCCGTCACCGCAACTAACAATCTCTGGCGGAATAATCGGCATTACTCTAACAAAAACAGTATCAGTAACCCTGGCACCAGTGCTATCTTGGCAATTAATGGTGTGGGCCGTAATAAACTTACCAACAACCACCGTGTAACCGGGATGAGTCTTGCCGACGTCCGATAGCAAAGACCAGGATCCTCGGCACGAGTCGGCGTTGGTTGAAGTCCAAGAAAGAACAACTAGGCTGGGGGCAGCGTAAACGACAAGCGGCGCCTCCCTCGAGGTGTCAATAAATTCAGCGGTTGGATTGCTTGAATCTTTAACCTTAAGATCAACGGTTGGCGCGAGTTCTAGAGGCACACCAGAAACAATGATTGCGACTTCCGCCGTTTTCTCTTGTGGCGGCGTGCCATAAGCACTGGTGCAAGAGATTGTGAAAGTGGTTGTTGTAGAAACATTAACAGTTTCGGTCCCCGAA
>DATEUR010000023.1:0-15358 GCA_035583565.1 Minisyncoccota bacterium
AAGGTCGAGCCGGGAACGGTCGAGGGAGCTCGCGGGGTGGCTTGCTCATGCCTTGCGAGACATGTTCCTTTGCTTAAGTTTTAGATACGCAAATGAAAAACCCCTGATGTAAAACATCAGGGGTGTCACCAAACAAGGTGCTTTTTGGCTTCGAGGTAGATATCCTCAAGCACTTTCCCTTTTCTTCGCTCCGGCGTGGCGATGATAAGAAAACTGTCTTCATCCTCTTTATAAGTCAGAAACCCGAGGGCGTTTAACCGCTTCAGTACAAAATGAAAGCGGGCGGCCGCTTCTCTTTCTCTTGGAGCAGGCATGATAAACGAAAATGTTTTGCAGTTTTCCGGTACTTCAAAGGCCTCATCAACGCTGATCGGGCAAAAAGGGATCGATTCTTTTTTCAAAAGTTCCCGGTAAAGGACACCGACGGTGATTGCCGCGCCGGCGGCTTCTCTTGAAACAAGAAACTTGGCTTCTCCTAAAAATTCGTCTTCGGGGGCAGTTTCCGGCCAATCCAAGAAAGCGTAGAGCTTTTTAGAAGAAAATGGCAGAATAATAATTTCGTCTTCATCAAAAGATCTTTCCTGGCACCAGGTGAAAAAACGGTAAGTTTTTTCCTGACTGCGAACAATTTGCTTGTAAGTTGCCGCGAAACTTGCGGAATCAAGCATCAACACTTTTTCGGCAGCCGAAACTTTGAAATAATAATCCATTGACCAGTCTTTGAGACTGGTGATTCTTTTGTAAAGGGCGCTGGCAGGCTTAGCCGCGAAATAAATTTTGCTGTACGAGAGGTCATAAGCGGCTACCAGTAAAGCGGAATTCTTGGCACTAACCACCGTATCAATCCCGTAAAACTCTTTAAGAGCAAGTTTGATCAACTGATTCATATTGCCCTGGCCCATGTGATAACTCGCGGTGGCTAGACAAAGTTTTTGCCCGAAAAGATTGTACAAGAAGGATAAATAGCTCGCGCCGGCTTTGATGTTTTTTTCCGGATTGGTTCGATCACTGGCGCCGAAATGTTTGGCCGTGCTACTCATAAGTTGCATCAGGCCAACCGCCCCTGCATAACTCCTGACTCGCGGCCGGCCGCCGGACTCAACAAAAGCAATGGCTTTAAGCCGTTCGACGGGCAGAGCGGTTTTCGCGGCGGCCTCTAAGAAATATTGGTCATATTTCGAAAGACGTGCTGGGGCGAAAAACGCACTGGTGTCCGTTAAGACATTAAAAATGCAGGTGTTTGACCTTTCGGTTTCTAAAACCGCTAGCACTTCGTTTGTCAGCGTTACCTTGCCCGCCACGGAAGCGATCCGATCGTCAATGGTCATCAAACGATGATCAAAGGGTAAGCTTTCCGAAAAATTTTGAGAGAAATTGGTTTGAGAAAAAAGAAACAGGATTGGAAATAAGACATTTGTTTTCATTCTTAAGGAATTTGGTCCAACCCAAGAGTACCACAAAATTAAGATGCTGTAAAGTCATTGCCGGCGGGCTTTGGTTCGATCCGTTTCCGTTAAATGCTGTTTGCGAAGGCGAACGCTTTTCGGCGTGATTTCTAAATACTCATCTTCGGCCATGATTTCAAGCCCGCGTTCGATGGTGAGAGTAAGCGGCGGCACAAGCTCTATCGCCTCGTCGGTGCCGGAAGCGCGAACATTGGTCAGTTGTTTACCCTTAGTCGGATTGACGCTCATTTCATCGCCTTTGGCAGTGTTGCCAATCACCATTCCTTCGTAGACTTCGGTGGCCGGATTGATGTACAAAACACCGCGCTCCTGCAAACCCCAGAGCGAATAGCCAAGCGCTTTGCCCGAAGCCATTGAAATCATCGAGCCGACAGCGCGCTTTTTTATTTCCCCCGCGTAGGGGCGAAATCCCAAAACATGAGAAGCGAGAATTCCCTCGCCCTTGGTGTCGATAATGAATTGACTGCGATAGCCAAGGAGACCGCGAGTGGGCCCTTCAAAAAGAAGGCGAACTGTTTCTGATGTTTGGATAATATTTTTCAAAATAAATCCGCGATTCGACAATCTTTCGATTATTGCTCCTTGAAATTCAATTGGCGTATCGACAACAACTTCTTCAAATGGTTCCAAACGGACGCCGTTTTCTTCACGAACGATGGCTTGAGGTTGGGAAACTTGGACCTCATAACCCGCCCGGCGCATGTTTTCGAGCAAGATCGCGATGTGGAGCTCGCCGCGGCCATAGACGCGGAATCTATCCACCAAGGAAAAATCGATTTTGAGACCGACATTGACCTCTAGTTCGCGTTCGAGATATTCCCGAATTTGCCTCGAAGTGACAAATTTCCCTTCCCGGCCGGCAAAAGGCGAATTGTTGACAAGAAAGGCGAGGGCGATGGTCGGCTCATCAATGGCGATTGCCGGCAACGGCTCTGCGTCTTCGTCTGCGGCAATCGTCTCGCCAATGTCGATATCGGCGAGCCCCGCGATAAGCGCGATGTCACCCGCGGAGATTTCCTTAACTTCCACTTTGAGAAGACCAATGAAGGTGAATATTTTTGTAATTTTACCCGAACGGGTAGCGCCATTTGGTTTTTTGACAAAGACTTTTTCCCCTACTTTTAAAACTCCTTCGTAAATTCGGCAAACCGCCAAACGGCCCAAGAAATTGTCATAACCAAGATTAAAGGGCTGAAGCCGGGCCGGCTTTAAGGCAAGCGCGGCCGATGAGGCCGGCGGAATTTTTTCTAAAATCATGTCCAAAAGCGGAGTCAGGTCTTTTGACTTGTCATTAAGATGGCTTTTGGCAATACCTTGGCGGCCAATGGCGTAAACCACGGGGAAATTTGCTTGTTCGTCGTCAGCGCCAAGCTCGAGGAAAAGAGCGAGCACTTCTTCCTCGGCCCGCTTCGGATCGGCTGCCAGTTTGTCTATTTTGTTGATGACCACGATCGGCTTCAATCCCAACTCCAACGATTTTTTCAAGACAAATCTAGTCTGCGGCATTGGCCCTTCTTTGGCGTCAACCACCAAAAGAACGGAGTCAATGCTCCGCAACACCCGCTCGACCTCCGATCCGAAATCGGCATGCCCGGGGGTGTCGACGATATTTATCTTTGTTCCTTTGTATAAAATCGAGGCGTTCTTGGCGTAAATGGTGATACCTCGCTCTTGTTCGAGAGTGTTTGAATCCATCGAGACGCCTTCTTCAAAAGCGCCGGTCTGGCGCATCAGGGCGTCGGTCAGTGTCGTTTTGCCATGGTCAACATGAGCAATAATCGCAATGTTTCTTATTTCCATAATAATGATTCAATTAAACAAAAAAGGCCCCGGGGCCTGAGATAGGTAAAGATTACCTCATTAAAAATCTATCGTCAATCAGATGAAAAACTTTTTGAAACGCGATACATTTCTGTCATTTCATCAGTTGGCGTCACGGCGATTTTAACCTTGCTTTTATCGTGGCAAATTAAAGTTGGTTGAGTAATCATTTTTTTGTTTTTATTGGGATCTAAGACAACGCCAAAATGCTCTAAATAGCGGCAAATTCGATTCCGCATAATACTCGATCGCTCGCCGATGGTAGCGGAAAAAATTAAAAGATCCAAACCGCCTAAGCTTGCGATATAACTGCCGATATATTTGGCAAGGCGGTAGACAAAAATTTCAAGAGCGAGTTTGGCGTTTTTATCTTTCTTCTCTTTCGCTAACAATTCTCTTATATCGCTCGATAGACCGGAAAGACCCAATAAGCCGCATTCTTTGTTTAAATAATTTTCTAGCTGTTCAAAGTTAAATTTTTTCTTTTTAGCTAAATATAAAACTGCGCCGGCATCAATATCGCCCGGTCGGGTCGCCATCAGGGCACCTTCAAGTGGCGTAAAGCCCATTGAAGTATCGATTGGCAAGCCCTTTTTGACCGCGCTCACGGTTACACCACCGCCTAAGTGACAAACAATAATGCGCTCCGGCAAACGGCCGAAAGACTTCAGCTTATTTAAAATACTTGTCATTGAAATACCGTGGTAACCAAAGCGGTAAATGCCAAATTTTTTGCAATCTTTGACAGGTAAACCGTAGAATTTAGAACGCAAAGGTAAGGCATCATAAAAAGCGCTGTCGGAAACCGCAATAATTTTAGCTTTTGGGAAAAACTTAATTGCGCTTCTTATCTCTTCTAAAGCCGGACCGATGTGAAGCGGTGCGGCGGTATTCGCTTCTTTTAATTTAGCTAAGAATTTATTATCCAAAACTCTGTGAACGGCAAAGAATTTGCCCGGGGCGACTATTCGAACACCGCAAGTAATTATTTCTTCTTTGGCAATAATAATATTTTTTTCAATTAAAGTTTTAAAAACAAAATCTTGAGCGAAAACAGATATCAGGCGGCCGCCAAAAATGGAGATTTGGCTTCGGCCGCCGAAATTAGTCGTTGCAATAAATCTTTTTCCTTCTTTTTCAAAATGAAAGGAAATGAGCTTTTCACCCTTGTTGTTAAAAAGGGCATACTTTTTCGAAGCGCTGCCAGGATTTACTATGAGATATTTTTCCATTGCCATTTTTCTATTTCGTCAGGGTCTACCCCGTTTATTTTAATGAATTCTCCGTGATCTTTTAACTTTTCCCTATACTTTTTTACCAAATTGTCCGCTAAGGTCTTGTCGATTACTTTTTGTTCGGCCATTTTCGCAAAAACCTCTATTGCCAAATGATATCGGCTTGTTTCATTGCGGACCTGCATGTCGAAAGGGGTTGTGGTCGAGCCGGACTCCATATAGCCATGGACGGAAAATCGCTTGCTACTTTCCATATAATCAAAAAGCACTTGTTTGAGAGTTTGCGGGTAGCCATGGAAATTAAAAATCACCGGCTTATCGCTTGTAAAATAATCTTCAAAAATAGGCGGGACTTTACAAACCTGATTACCGACGCCTAAATTAGACAGGGTCATTATATTTACAAATCTCACTTTTATCTTTGGCGCTTCTTGCTTCACAATGCTAATGGCGGCAAGCGCTTCTTTAGTGAGATAGTCTCCGAGCGCTCCGATAACAATGTCGGGATTTTCGTCACTCGCAAAATCCCAAATCATCAAACCTTTTTCAATTTCCTCTCTTCCCAATTTCGGCGTAAGCCAGCGCGGCTCCTGTGTTTTGCCCGCCACAATGATGTTAATGCTATTTTTTGAAGTAAGGGCAGTTTCGAGGGCAATTAAAGTCGAGTTGGCGTCGGGTGGAAAATAAACATTGGTAAAACAGCCGCGGCGCTGAAGCATATCGTCAATAAAACCGGGATTTTGATGGGAAAAACCATTATGCTCTTGGCGCCAACCAGAAGAAGTAAGAATATAATTAAGCGAACCAACGTCTCCTCGCCAAGGTATTTCCGAGGCTTGTTTCAAAAATTTGGCATATTGATCAGCCATACTGGTGACTATTTGAATAAAGGCTTCGTAAGAAGCAAAAACGCCGTGCCGACCGCTTAAAATATATCCTTGAAAAAGGCCTTGCAGGCAGTGCTCGCTTAAAATTTCAATCACCCGACCAGTCCGCGACAGATCTTTGTCTTGCGGGAGTATTGGCCAAACAAAACCCCGGCTGGTTTTATCAAAAATAGCGTCTAATTTATTGGAATAAGTTTCATCGGGGCAGAAGAATCGGAAATTTTTTTCCTTTTCATTTAAAAGAAAAACTTCATTCAAATACAAACCCGCGCGGCGCATGCTGGAAGAGCCGATAGTGCCCGGCACGCTGGCGTCTTCGCTAAACTTTTCCGGCGCCGGCAATTTAAGCGGCTTGTAAAATCCGCCTCCGCTACCGGCGTGCTTATTTTCACCTAGGCAAAGATCGGGTGGCGGAATAATGCTTTTAATTTCGGCAGAAAATCCTTTTTCTTTGTCAAAAAGTTCGGAAAATTCATAAGAACGAAGCCACTCTTCCACAAGACGCCGTTCTTTTTCATCGGTTTTAGCATTGGGCGCGACCACTTGGTGAGAAGCATAATTGCCTTCGATTTTTTTGCCGTCAATTTCTTTTATGCCAGTCCAGCCTTTGGGTGTTTTTAAGATAATCATGGGAAAGCGCGGCGGCTTAATGTTTTTATTCTTTCGCGCTTTTTTCTGAATTTCCCTGATCATTTGATAAGATTTTTCAAATGTTTTTAGCGCTTTCGCGTAAATATTTTTTCCTTCGATAATCAGCGGCGTATAACCGTAACCATAAAAGAGAGATTTTAACTCTTTGTTTGTCATGCGGCCAAAAATCGTCGGCCCGGAAATTTTGTAGCCGTTCAAATGCAAAATCGGTAAAACCGCGCCATTTGTCGCGGGGTCAATAAATTTCGACAGGTGCCAGCTTGCCGCCGTGGCCCCGGTTTCTGCTTCACCGTCGCCAATAACACAAGCGGCAATGAGGCGAGGATTATCAAGGACAGCGCCAAAACTTGTGGCCAAAGCATAACCAAGTTCGCCGCCTTCTAAAATAACGCCCGGCGTGCCCGGGCTAGAATGACTCGGGAAGCCGTAAGGCCAGCTGAAATTTTTGGCAATGTAGCGAAGACCGGCTTCGTTTTCCAGAGCTTGCGGGTAATAATTTTTTAGCGTGCCTTCGATAAACAGATTGGCTTGAAGGGCCGGGAAACCATGGCCGGGACCAAGCACAAACAACATCTCTGCTTCATGTTTTTTGATTAAATAATTTAAATTAGCATAAACAAAATTTATCCCAGGGCATGTCCCCCAATGGCCAAGGAGACGGGGTTTAATATCGTCAAATGCCATTGGCTGCTCTAGTAAAATATTGTCCTGGAGATAAATTTGAGCCGCGGAAATATAATTGGCCGCCCGAACATATTTTTTTATAGCTTCAACAGATTTCATAAATTACATTTTCGGCGGTACCTTGATGCCAAGAATATTAAGACCATTGGCAATTACTTCGTGCACAGCCATGACAAGCGCCACCTTGTAAGGCGCTTCGACTGATTCATCAACAATTATAACGCGGTTGTAGAAATTGTTGAAACTGCCGGCAAGTTCCAAAAGATAATCAACGATTATCTGTGGCGATAAATTTTCGCGGGCTTTCGCCGCAATATTTGGGAAACGGCAAAGTAATCGCGGAAGCTCATGACTCTCCCCTTTTAACACTACTGCCTCGATGCCGATCGCTTTTGCCTTCTCCAAGACGGAATTCGCCCGAGTGGCGGTGTATTGAAGATAAGGGCCAGAATCACCCTCAAGAGAAAGGGCTTCTTTGATATTAAAAATAATATCGTGGCCGGGCGAGCGTTTTAAAATTGTGAACTTAAGCGCGCCAACCGCGATCATCTCCGCGATTTTTTCTTTTTCTGACTCATCGGCAAATCGCGCTGGGTCCATTTTTTTCAAAACTTCTTCTTTCATCGCCGAAAGCAAACCGATGGCGGTGATAATCTTACCCTTACGCGAAGCCATTTTGCCGGAAGACAGACGAAGCATGCCGTGAGAGATATGGCGCGTCTTTTCGGCCAGCGCCGGGAAAACCAGGCGAAGCGCTTTAAGCAATACTTTAAAATAATCATTGACTTCATTGCCGGTAACAATAACGGAAAGATCGTAAGGATATAATTCATTTTTAATTTTCGCGAGACCAAGCTCTTTTGCTTCATAAGTCGGCAAACCGAAGGAATTGACAAAAACCCGGGTATGGAGACCGTACTTTTCACCCCGGAAAATAATCGCTTTTTCTGATTCCTCAAAAACTTTACCGATATTTTCCTCGACGATTTTTTTACCCAATATTCCTCCTTCGCTTTCAAAAAAGAAAAAATCGAATTTTGTACCAAGCTTCTCGTAAATGGTATCAAAATACTGCAAGCTCCATTCCCGGCCCTTTTTGTAAATAGCATTCACCGCCGGATCGCTTTTTTCATAAATCTTTTTGTTAAGCAAATCAATTTCGCTTTTTTTCTTTTCATACTCCCCGGCGCCTAAGGCATAAGCGCGGCCGAGAAACTGCGCCTTTTCGGCAAGAGTGGCTCCTTCGGGCGGCAGACCAAGCTCTTGTAAACCCCAAACAGCCGAAGCGACGTGGATACCAACATCGCCTTGATAACAAGCGCGTTTGACTTCGTTGCCGCCCCATTCGAAAAGACGGGAAAGCGCTTCGCCAATAGTATTGGACATCAGGTGGCCAATATGGAATTCCTTGAAAGGATTAGGGTCCGTGTATTCAATGATAATTTTTTCCCGCTCCTTTCCGCGACCAAATTTTTCTTTTTCCGCGAGAATTGTCTTTAGGCATTCTCCAAGAAACTTTGGCGATAAACGGAAATTAATAAAACCCGGCGCGACAGCCGTGACTTCAGCAATGTCTGGATCAGCGGGAATTTCCGCGACAATTGAAGAAGCGAGATTTAAAGGAGAGATCTTTTTTTCTTTCGCCAAAATCATCGCGACGTTTGTCGAGAAATCGCCATGGGAAAGAAGCTTGGGATATTCGATGATGATATCGGCTTTTAGATTAAGCTTCGTGAGAGCTGTTGCCAATAGTTTCTTTATATTTTCTTTGGGATTGATCATTGGATTTAGGGTCAGTGATAACTTGGATCTGACTCCTTCGTGGCCTACTCTAAAGTATACCAAAGAAAAAACCCCGGCCAATTTAGCACTCGGGGTTAAACAAATCTTGGGGAATAATTCGCTTTTTGGTCAGCACTTTCATGATTTTCTTATTAATGGCTTCGCGCAAAAGCATTTGGCCATTTCTATCACAATTAACTCTAAGCCAACTTGGATCCTCCTTGAGAACGCGACGAGCGCTGGCTTGCGAGTTTTCAAGATATTCCCGATTTTGCTCGAGACAATCGAGATTGCCCCGCGTCTTTAAATTTTTGAGAACAGTTTTAATTTCGGCATCAAGGAAAACCACTGCGTCTGGCTTCGGTAATTTGAGAAAACCATATTCAAATTCCGCAAGAGATTTAATAAATCGGGATCTTTTCTTTGGATTTTTAATTTTTCCTCCTTGGTGAATTTGATTAGCAGAGACATAACGGTCGGCGATAAGGATATTTTTTGCCGCAAGCCACTTCTCAATTTTTGCTTTTGATTCGAATCGGTCAGCGGCATACAAAAGCATAGCGGCTTGAGGCGGCACTTTAGAAAAATCGCCGTACTTCCCCTTTTTGCAATCAAAAAGAATACGGCCGGAAAAATTTTCCTTGTACTGTGGAAAATCAATTTGTCTAACTTGATAGCCGATTAGTTCGAGCTGTCTAACCAAAAGTTTTGCCTGCGTCTCTTTACCTGTACCATCAATACCGTCAATAACAATAAAAGCGCCTTTTTGTTTCATTGGTTTTGATTTAGATGTGAATGTAAATTTCCAAGGCCAAGTTTAGCATGTCAAGATAAGCCGTCGCAACCCTTGACGCGAGTCAGGAAAATGACTACTGTTTAGCCAGAAACAAAAGTTTTTCACATCAACTAATACCTAAACCAGATGAAAATTCTCATTTATGACGGACTCGATCCGGTAATGACACCGGAAGACATGGCGATGATTCAAGCCCTTTACTCCCGCGACCCGCGAAGCGTTACCATCCACGTTGAAAAAGTAAAAGAAGAAGGACCGGGGCAATTTATGAGCCAGTTTTATGTCGGCTACGGCCACAAATCCATTGGCGATTGCGGCTCAACCACGATTTTCGTTGAAAACGTGAGCATGCTCGTGGCGAAAGCGATTCAAGATTGGCCGCTTTATTCCGGACAGGAAGCGAGTACGCGCTACCTTGATATGTCAAAGCAGGAAGTGTGCAATCCGCTTGGCACAAAAGAGGGCGAGGAAATTCAAAAGGCATGGATGAGCTTTTACCAAAAAGTTCTGACTGAGTTAATTGAATATTTTCCTTCAAGATTCCCAAAAAAAGAAGGTGAGGATGAGAAAAATTACAAAAAAGCCATCAAAGCGAAAGCGTTTGATGTCGCCCGCGGTTTTCTCCCGGCCGGAGTCACGACTTATATCAGCTGGCACACTAATCTCCGCCAAGCCGCTGATCACCTGAAGGAGATGCGCCACCATCCGCTTGAAGAGGTTCGCAATGTTGCCAAAGATACTCTTGCGGGTTTGCGCCAAAAATATCCGGACAGTTTTTCGCATAAAACATATGCGGAAGAAGAGATATATCTGGCAAAAGCAATTCCAGCCGTGGCTTATTATGATTTTGGCGCGGAATCATTTGTTGCCGTGTCGTTTCTAAACCATCAACAAATCGCACGTTATAGGAATGTTTTGCAATCGCGACCGGCCAGACCGAGACGGGACGAAAATGAACCGCTCCAAGCGGCCAGTGAGTTACCGAAACAAACGCGCATTTGCGGCAATATTGCGTTTGAATTCCTGATTGATTTCGGATCTTTCCGGGATTTTCAAAGACAACGCAGTGTAATGCAAACAATGCCCCTGCTAACAAACCAACGCGGCTTTCATCAGTGGTACCTTGACCAATTGCCTAAAAATTTAAAAATTGAGGCAATAGATTTTCTTGGGGAACAAGCGGAAAGAATCGCCTTTTTGGATGCAAGACCGGAAACTAAGCAGTATTACATCGCGATGGGCTACCTTGTGGCTTGCGAGGTTCTCGCGCCCCTGCCAGCGGCTGTGTATATTGCCGAGCTCCGCACCCAGCAAACAGTGCACCCTACTTTGCGATTAATTGCGAAGGCGCTAGGGGAAGCAATTGAGGAATATGTTCCCGGAATTGCTCTTTACTGCGACTATCGCGATGACGAATGGTCAGCAAGACGCGGCAGTCAGGATATTGTTGCGAAAGAAAAAACGGCTTAAACGCACACCCCCTGTTTCCAGTTTGGAAACAGGGGTTTTTATTTTCAAAAATAATTTTCTACTTCTTCCCCGTCGAGCCAAAGCCGCCGGCGCCGCGAGTGGTATCAGAGAGCTCTTTTACTTCCTCAATTTCCATGTGCTCCACTTTTTGAATAAGCATTTGAGCGATTTTTTCGCCCTTCTTCGCTTCGTAATCTTTATTACTTAAATTCATGATCAAAACCATCACTTCCCCGCGGTAATTGCAATCAACCACCCCGCCCAAGACTTTGAGGCCATTTTTTGCCGCCAGTCCCGACTTGTCCCAAACAAGACCGGCGTGGCCATGAGGCAATTCCATCGCCAATCCTGTTTTAATAACCGCCCGTTCGTTCGGTTTTATAATCTTGTCTTCCGCTGAATATAAATCAAGGCCGGCGTCGCCGTGATGAGCGTAGCTTGGCAATTTCGCGTCAGAAGTTAATTTCTTAATCTTTAAAATCACGAACGTATTTTAGCAAAAATTTATCAATATATGAAGACGAAATATGTCTTCAGTCTGGTTTCATTTTTCTGTTCATTCACTGCCACCTGCTCCTCGCTAGCCAAAATAAAAAACCCTGTCAAAGACAGGGTTTTGAGAGAATTACTTTTTCTCGGCAATTTTAGGCGGCAGATAATTGTTAACCTTGATCCATTCATCCAAAAATTGGGAGTGGTATTCTTCCACGCGGACCCCGAGCCGAGTGAGGTAATCAATCACGTGCTTATCCTGCTCGTACTCCCAAAGGTAATAAAGTTCTGTCACGTGCTTGTTGACGATTTGCTTTGCGCACTGAAAGCAGGGTCGGAGCGTCACCATCATGCCGACATTGCTAAGATTAATCGTGCTTATCGTGAGATTGCCGAAGGTGTTGAGTTCAGCGTGGGAGCCGCGGCAAAGCCCTGCCCCTTCATGAAGCTTGCCATCGACTACTCTGGCACAACCTTCAATTCTCGGATCAACATCGCCTTTCGCCGGGCCATTGTACCCGTTCGCCAAGATGATCGCATTTCTGCCTTTGCGGTAATAAACTACCGCTCCCACTTCGTTCCAAAGACAAGTAGACCTTTTGGAAACAATAATGGCTTCCTCTGCAAGCACGTCAAGAAAAGTCGGCCGGGTGTAATTCGAATCGAGTTTGTGCGGCAACATTTTAGCAAGCACTTCGGGCTTAACATTTTTTGTCCAAGCCAAAGGAGTTTGAATGATGTTTTCTTTTTCCATTAGAAAATAGTTTAAAAGTTTCTAGACGAAGATTAGCATGGTAAAGATAAAAAAACAAATTAAAAAACCCGCGCGAAGGGCGGGTTTTGAAAGAAAGAACTTTGTTCAACAGATTTTATCCAACGGGAAGATCGCTGAAATACATGTTTTGACTGGGAATTTGACTGTGCTCTTCCAGAAATTCCAAGGCCCATTTCTCATATTCCGGGGTGAAAACCACTTGCCGAAAACCGGGCAGGACCGCGGCGGCTTTACGAAGCTTGTGCAATTCACTTCGCAGAACATGGACTAAAATCACCGGGAAATTAAACTTTTTATGCACGTGGTAGCCATAAAAAGCGTATTCCCATGATTCAAGAGCGGGAAAAAGAGAAACATCAAGCGGATTAGTATACCTCAATCGGAGCATCACTTCTTTGGCCCGGGCGGGAAAAATCTCCGGGCAACGGCGGGCATACTGAAGAAGATAGGCCTTTTCTTCAAAATCATAGAAATCTTTGGGCAGATAATGGATTTTTTCGCAAAAAGCCCGATACTCCAGGAGATCATCTTTTTCTGTTTTCTGCGGCCCGGGCACATCAATGCCCCGGAGCCACTCCGGCAAGTCGTGACGATAGACGGCGTAAGTAAGAAGAAAACTGTCGTAACCATAAGGTCGCAGGGCGGCTAAGAGAGGAAAGGCGGCTGACAAAAATGAATCGGTGTGAATCAAAGATGTTTGCTTTGGTAACTCCGGATTTTTTTCAAGATACATCGCCCAACGGACAGGGAGGCCGGGATCATTTTCATAAATTTCCCAAAGAGAAATAAGTTGGCCAAGCGGAGTATTTTTCGGCATGAATAAAGGGTATTAAAGAGTTAAACAACAAATTTTAGTTCGAGTTAAAGGCTACCACAGTAGCTAGAAAAAAACAAACCCCCGAAAAATATTTCGAGAAAACCCTTGGGAGGCGCGACGGGGCCGTACAGAGAAAAATTCCAGCAGGAATTTTTCGTGGTTTTCGAGGAATGTTTTTCGGGGGTTTGAATTAACCTTTGACTTCGATGCCCATAGAGCGGGCTTGGCCTTCGACAATTTTCATGGCGGCCTCGATATCGTTCGCCGAAAGGTCACTCATCTTCGTTTCCGCAATTTGCTTCACTTCCGCTTTGGTTAATTTGCCGGCTTTTTGAGTTAAATTTTTACCGGAGCCTTTTTCTACACCAGCAGTTTTTTTGATGAGTTCCGACATTGGCGGGCCTTTGACCACAAAGTCATAGGAACGGTCTTTGTAAACCGACAAAATCACGCGGACAGTTTGACCAACCCGGTCTTTGGTAGCGGCGTTAAATTTGTTCACAAAATCGCCAATATTAACCCCGGCTTGACCAAGAGTCGGGCCGAGCGGCGGCGCGGGCGTGGCTTTGCCGGCCGGCACTTGAAGTTTAACTTTTTTTAATAATTCTTTTGCCATATTTTTAGAGTGTTTATGTTAGTCACCTTTCTTCCGAACCGTTCCCTATTGGTTGTCCAGGTGAGGAAGGAAGGTGACTAACAGTGTATTTTAAATTTTCTTTACTTGCAAGAAATCAAGTTCGACCGGCGTTTCGCGGCCAAACATGGAAACAAGAACCTTTACTTTACCACGATCCTCGTCAAGTTCGCTAATCTTCCCTTCAAGTTCCTTGAAAGGCCCATCGGCAATCCGGACAGTTTCGCCAATCACCAAATCAATTTTGTGCTTGGAGACATCCGTCTGCATTCGCTTGAAGAGAAAATCGATTTCTTCTTTGGAAAGCGGCACAGGATTAACCCCGGCGCCGACAAAGCCAGTAACGCGCGGAGTGTTTCGAACGATATACCAGGAATCGTCGGTCACCACCATGTCGACTAAAACATAGCCGGGATATATTTTTTCTTCCACCTCCACCCGCTTGCCGCCTTTGATTTTAATTTTCTTTTCAGTCGGCACAATTACATTGAAAATTTTGTCCTGGATGCCAAGCGAATCGATGCGCTGTTTCAAATTGCGCATGACGGCGTTTTCATAGCCGGAATAAGTATGGATGGCATACCAATTCCTGTCTGGCCTAATTTCTTGTTTCATAATTACTTGATTAAAAATTTCTTGAGACCAAGAGTGAAAACAAAGTCAAAGAAGCCTAAGAAATAGGCAATGAGAAGCGAAACAATAATCACAATAATAGTAAAAGTGACGGCGATCTTGCGCTTCGGCCAGTCGACGTGGGTTAATTCTTGCTTTAATTCGCGAAAATATTCCTTAATTTTCATAACCTAATTAAAAAACCCCGGAGGGCTTAGGACCCAATCATAATCCCGAGCGATAAAAAAGTCAATTCTGTGATACAATCAAGCCATGGTAACCACGAAAAAACTAAGCAAGTTAAACAAAACTATCCGCCCTAGTAAACGGCCGCGGCAGATGACAAAACCTCCTCGTTTAGAAGAAGCCGCCTACTGGGTTGGCACTCATCCGGGTGGCAAAAAACCACAGGCTAGGAAATAAAAGCACAAAACCATGCTTTGAGTAGAGACTTGCGAGCGCGACGGCGCGAGCACGAGGAATTTTCCAGCAGGAAAATATCCGTGCTCTACGAAAAGTGTGGTTTTGTGCTTTTAAGAAATAAGCACTGACTTTAAAATCCGCACCCCAGCATCGATCACTTCTTTCGTGATCACCAGCGGCGGTGTCAGGAAAAGGTTGTGGTGAGCAGTTTCTATAAGCAATCCTTTTTTCTCGCAAGCGTCTTGAATTATTTGGGCCCGGGCAAAATCGGGTCTTTTTGTTTTCTTGTCTTTGACAATTTCGATCCCGAAAAGCATGCCTATGCCCCGCACTTCGCCGACAAAAGACAATTCAAAAAAGGGTTTCAGGGCTTCCAGAAAATATTCGTGGAGCCGACGGGCATTGTCAGCCAAACCGTCGCGCACGATCACATCAAGATTCGCGTCGGCCGCGGCCAGATCAAGCAAGTTCCAGCCGAAAGTCGAGTAATGAGGCACGCCACTTGAACGCTCAAAAATTTCCTCCGTCACCAGTGTCGCTCCAAGCGTCGAATAGCCGCTCGTAAGACCTTTGCCAAGGCACATAATATCCGGCTTAAGACCCCATAAGTCGCTCGCAAAAATCTTGCCGCACCGGCCAAAACCAGTCGCCACTTCATCCATGATAAATAAAATGCCCTTCTTGCGGCAAATTTTTTCGATTGCCGGATAGAAATCTTTCGGCGGAATGATTGCGCCGGCGTTTGTCCAAACCGGCTCGCTCATAAAAGCGGCAATGTCGTTGCGGCCTCCGACCAGCCGCTCAAATTCGCGA
>DATEUR010000024.1:0-7659 GCA_035583565.1 Minisyncoccota bacterium
TCAAAAAGAATTCCGAGCGGAAGACGGCAGGCCGGGCGAAGGGGCGAGTCGTCATGGTCAAAGCGGCAACGATCTTTTTATTAAATTGCCTCACGGTTCCGTCATCACTAATCTTGAAACCGGCGAAATAATTTCTCTGGAAAAAGAGGACGAGAAAGTTTTGCTTTTGAAAGGCGGTCGGGGCGGTTTTGGCAATGAGCATTATAAAAGCTCCACCAATATTCGGCCCCGGGAGTGGAAACCGGGTTTTCCCGGAGAAGAAGGAAATTTTCAAATCGAACTGGAGCTTTTTGCCGATGTCGGTCTCATTGGCCTGCCGAATGCCGGCAAATCAAGTCTTTTGAACACCCTGACGCGCGCGGGGGTGAAGGTGGCCAGTTACGCTTTCACGACGCTTGATCCCAATCTTGGCGATTTTCACGGTTTTATTCTGGCTGATCTGCCGGGCCTTATTGAAGGCGCCGCCGAAGGGAAAGGCCTTGGTTTTAAATTTTTGCGCCACATTAAGCGGACGGCGATGCTTGCCCATTTGATTTCTCTTGAGAATGAAAAACCCTTAGCGGTTTACAAAGTGGTTTGCAAAGAGCTTGCCAAATACAACCCGGAGCTTGCCGAAAAAACCGAATTAATTGTCTTATCGAAATCAGATGCGGCTGACAGTAAGAAAATCGCTAAAGTAAAAAAAGAGTTTAAAAAATTAAAGAAAAAAGTTTTTGTGATTTCGCTTTTTGACGATAAGGCGATTAAAGATTTTGGAGACAGTTTAATCAAAATTTTGAGAAAGAAAGAAAAATAATCAAAAAAGAAAACCCGGTCAAATTCTTGCCGGGTTTTTTGCGGAGCTGGTTGGTAACCAGCTTCTATCGTATTTTTTGAGAAAAGGGATATTTTTGGTCCCGATCTCGAGTCGCGTTTTAGTTGATTTTTAGAGTTAATTTTAATTTAGGCGAAAGAGGGCCGGTGCTACCAATCCTGTTCCGATAGTTTCGGATACTGGCACAGCTAATTCCAGCTCTTCTTCCAAAGAAACTGAATGCCGGAGATGCTTACTAAGAGGGGAGCAATCATTCATTTCCTCATAATTAATGTCTCCAAAATTAAAGGATGGTGGTTCATCATCATCTTCTTTAAGGAGAGCGGCCGCAACTGATTGCTTCATGGCCGCTTTAATTTTCGCGCGCTCGTATTTTCTCATGGAAGGTACGGGTTTAATGGGTTAGACAATATTTTTATTTATCTGTCAACATTCTACAATATAGCTTTGTTCTTGTCAATATAATGCGGTAATGTCTACACACATCTGGCGGTTTTTTTTATATTTCTATGTTACACTTATTAAATTACAACTTATTAGTTTATCTAATTTTTAATCATGGAAGGAGAAAATATAAACAAGCCAAATGAAACGAGCAAGATTAACCCAAGTACCGCCATCATTATTGCCGGGGTCATTATTGCTCTCGCTGTTTTAGTGGCGAGTGGCAGTTTCAAGAGGGTTTCGGCGCCAGCGCCTTTGCCAAGTGCCGGCGAAGTTGACGCTCTTAAGAATATCCGGCCAGTGACAGCCAAAGACCATCTTCTTGGCGATCTCAAAAAAGCCGAAGTAATTTTGGTTGAGTTTTCCGATTTACAATGTCCGTTTTGTCAGCGATTTCACCCAACTTTGACACAGATTGTCAGTGACTACGGCGGCCGGGTGGCTTGGGCTTATCGCCATTTCCCGCTTGAATCAATCCATACCTATGCTTTCAAGGAAGCCGAAGCGACGGAATGCGCCGCGTCTCTTGGCGGCAATGAAGTTTTCTGGCAGTATGTTGACGCTATTTTTGACCCCGGTTTTAACACCCAAAACATTGACAGCGAGCTTATAAGCGCTGCCACGGCGCTTGGTTTGTCAGAGAGCGAATTCAAGAAGTGCCTCGGGAGCGGTCAATTTAAGGAAAAAATCAAAGCTGATGCCGCCGAGGCCCAAGCGGCCGGCGCCACCGGGACTCCTTTTGCGATTATTTTCAACAAAGCCGGTAAACAAGACAAAATTTTAGGCGCGGAAAGCTTGACGGCGGTCAAAGCTAAGATTGACGTTTTGCTTAAATAGCTAATTTTTTGCGGTATACTATATATTTGATGAAGGAAAAGTATATCCCTACCATCGGCCTGGAAATTCACGCGGAATTGGCGACTAAGACCAAGATGTTTTGCAATTCCGCCAATAATCCGGACGAAACAAGACCGAACACCAATATTTGCCCGGTTTGCCTGGCGCATCCCGGGACTCTGCCAGTGATTAATAAAATGGCGGTCGAAGCCGTTATTAAAACCGGATTCGCCCTTGGTGGTCAAATTGCTAATTTTACCGAATTTGACCGAAAAAATTATTTTTATCCCGACATTCCAAAGGGTTACCAGATCAGTCAATATAAATATCCTATTGTTTCTGGTGGAGAATTGAATGGAGTGAAAATAACCCGCGTCCATCTCGAGGAAGATACGGCCACCTCCGTTCATGAAAAAGACGTGACCCTTATCGATTTCAATCGCGCCGGGGTGCCTTTAATGGAGCTTGTCACGGAACCGGTTATAAAAACGGCCGAAGCGGCGGCGGCTTTTGCTCGCGAACTTCAGCTCGTTCTCAAATATTTGGGCGTTTCGGAAGCCAACATGGAAAAAGGTCAAATGCGGGTGGAGGCTAATATTTCCGTCTCCGCTGATCCTAAAAAATTTGGCACGAAAGTCGAGGTCAAAAATCTGAATTCTTTTCGGGCGGCCGAGCGGGCCATTAAATACGAAATCGAGCGGATGATTTATCTTACCGAAGAAGGCCGGGGGAGCGAAATTATTCAAGAAACCCGTGGCTGGGACGAAATGAAACAGGCGACTTTCAGTCAGCGAAAAAAAGAATATTCCGAAGATTATCGTTATTTCCCGGAGCCGGATTTACCCAAGCTTTTTTTGCAGGAGATTTTCAATCTTGATGAAATAAAAAAAACTTTGCCGGAATTACCTCGTGAGAAACGGGAGCGGTATGGCGCGCTTGGCATCAAAACTGAAGATATAGAGATTTTTGTCGGCAATCCAAAACTCGCTGATTATTTCGAGCAAGTGATTACGCCCTTTCGGTCTGATAAAGAAAAAATAAAGCTCGCCTCGAATTACATCACGTCTGATCTTTTGGGGCATTTAAAAAATAAGTCTGATTATACTCTGCCCACCCCAATCAATTTTAGCGCCCTTATCGGTATGTTGAGCGAAAGAAAGATTTCCTCCCGCGGCGCCAAAGACATTCTCGAGCACATGCACGGCCATGATGATAATCCGGAAAAAATTGCCAAAGAGAAAGGTCTCTTTCAACAAAGTGACGCAATCGCTCTAAAAGCGATTGCGGAAAAAGTTATCGGTGCCAATATGGCCGTGGTCGCTGATTACAAGGCGGGAAAGGAAGCGGCGCTGGGATATCTTGTCGGGCAGATGATGCGTGAATCAAAGGGCGCCGCGAATCCGCAAGTGGCCAAAAAAATCCTGTTAGAGCTTATCTAACAGACAGCGATATCCGGTTATGACGCGAACTAAATTCATCGTTATTGTTATTATTGCTCTGCTTTTCTTAAGCGGGGCGCTTTTGTTAGATAAAGTTATTGATTATCTTCGGGGCATTCAGCCGGTTATTTCAAAGCCCTTCGCGCCGGCAGAAACCTTGCCCCCGGCAAACATCAAGCCGGACGATCCTAATCCTGACAATCTTCCGCTTATCTTGCCGCCGGGCTTTGCCATTTCTATTTTTGCCAAAGACTTGGTGAACCCTAGGGTATTGTCTATTGATCCTTATGGCAATTTAATAACGAGCATTACGAGCGGAGGAAAGGTGGTGGCGCTTCGCGACACAAATGATGACGGTCGGAGCGATGAAACCATAACCGTAATTTCCGGTCTTAACAAACCGCACGGCTTGGCTTGGCGCTGTGTTAAGACCTGTGAGCTCTACATTGCGGAAACAGACAAAGTCGTTGCCTATGACTACACGGAAGACTTGAAAGCAGTAAACGGCAAGAAAATCGTTGATTTGCCAAGCGGCGAAGGCCACTTTACGCGAACGCTTCTTTTCCGACCAGCGCCTTACGAAAATGAACTTTTGATTTCGGTCGGCTCGTCTTGCAATGTCTGTCTTGAGCGTGATTCCCGGCGGGCCAAAATTTTGAGCTACAATGTTGAAACTAAAAATTTGGAAATATTTGCGGCTGGTCTTCGCAATGCCGTTTTTATGAATATTTCGCCGGTGACGGGTAGCGTTTGGGCGACAGAAATGGGTCGCGATTTGCTTGGCGACGACATTCCGCCTGATGAAATTAATATTATTGAAAAAGGGAAGAATTATGGCTGGCCGATTTGCTATGGTCAGAATATTCATGATGCCGATTTTGATAAAAACACTTATTTCAGAAATCCCTGCCTCCTGCCTTTTGAAACGCCGTCCCATATTGATCTCCAAGCTCATTCGGCGCCGCTCGGCCTTTCCTTTGTGCCGGAAGAAGGCTGGCCGGAAGATTTCTGGCATGATCTCTTTGTCGTTTATCACGGGTCCTGGAACCGCAGTGTTCCAACCGGTTACAAGCTGGTTCGTTTCAAACTCGATGCTCTCGGGAATCTTATGGGTCAAGAAGATCTCATCACGGGTTGGCTTAAAGGAAATGAAGCTTGGGGCCGGCCCGCGGACGTGCTCGTGCTTACCGGCGGCATGATGTATATCTCCGATGATAAAGCCGGCCTGATTTATCGCATCTTGCGCTATGAAACACCATAAAAATTTTCGATTTAACGGCGCTGTCCAAGGCATCTTTTTCCGCCAGTTCGTGAAAGATTTAGCCGACAAGCTCGGTCTTGTCGGAATAATCCGGAATGAGCCGGATGGCAGCGTGTACGCTGAAGTCGAAGGTGAAGAAGAAGATATAAACAAGCTTTTGGGAGCGGCGAAGAAAGGGCCGGCGAAAATTGAAAATATTACCGTGACCACCAGCGATCTTAAAAACTTTCCCGATTTTCGGATAGAATATTAAAAATTTTCTCGACATAAGTTTTTGGAGCACGGATATTTTCCTGCTAGAAAATTCCTCGTGCTCGGCCCAGTCGGCCTCGCAAGTCTCCAAAAACTTATGCCGATAAAACTTTTTCGTTTATCTAGTATAATGTATTCATGATTTTCAAAGATCGGAAAGAAGCCGGCGAGAAGCTCGCGGAAAAATTGCGCGCTCTCAAAGACGAAGACATGGTTATTTATGCGCTTCCGCGCGGCGGGGTGGTGCTTGGCAAGGTAATCGCCAAAGCGCTCGGCCAGCCCCTTGATCTTTTAGTAGTGAGGAAAGTTGGCCATCCGACGGATCCCGAGTACGCCGTTGGCGCGGTCGCCGAAGACGGCCATACTCGCTTTAGCGAAGAAGGGGAGGGACTTCAAAAAGAATTGAAAGAAAGCATCGAAAAAGAAAGAAAGGAGGCCGAAAGGCGGAGAAAAGTTTATACCGAAGACAAAACAATCTCGGCTCTCGGCAAAACGGCGGTGATTGTTGATGACGGTATTGCGACCGGACTCACCATGGAATTGGCAATTTCGGAGATCTTGCATCAAAAACCGAAAAAAGTGATTGTGGCGATTCCAGTCGTGCCAAGCGATACCGCCGAAAAGCTAAAGAAAGAAATTGATGAATTAGTGGCAATTGATATTGATAAAAATTATCTTGGCGCGGTTGGAGCTTATTATGAGTTTTTTCCTCAACTTACCGACGAGGAAGTAATTAATCTTTTAAAATACTGAATCCCGAAATAAATATGAACAATTTAAATGCCGTTGGCCAAAAAGTAAATGATTTTATAAACGCCCATCAAAGTGAACTTTTGGAATTTGATTTAATTATTGGCATCAGTCGCGGCGGCCTTATCCCGGCCGCCCTCATTGCCACTAAACTCGATAAAGTGCTTGTCGCGGCTTATGTTGACCGACAAAATAATGTTTACCTTGATAAGCCGGAGTGGATCAAGGACAAAAAAGTGCTTCTGGTGGACGACATTTGCCGCACGGGGCTTACTTTGTCGAAAGTAAAAAATTTGGTTGAAACGGCAAAACCAAAATTTGTAAAAACTTTCACTTTCTTTTGCCTTGAAAAATCCGCAATTCGGCCGGACTTTACGACAGTGGTCAAAGAAGATTTAAAACTGCCGTGGGATTAGTTTGATTTGGTCAATTTTGGCAAAAGCATGTTATATTAAATATGTGCTATTCAAAAGGTCAAGTTTTAAATTATTAGATTATATTAAAATAATAAATATATGAATGAACCAGTTAAAAAATCTAAATTAACTTCAGTATTATGGGTATTGGGGATTATTGCCGTTTTAGCTTTAATCGGAGTGTTTGGAAATACATCTCGCTCTGATGATGGAGTAGCAAATGCAGTTAATTCCGGTAAAGGAAGAAAAATTGTAGTTTTTCAGGAAAATTTCGTTAATCAGCCGGCTCAAGACGAATTAGTTAAAAGAACTGGAGGGGTCAAAGTTAAACCCTTGCCTTTAATCAATGCCGCGGTTGTTCTTGCTGACAAGGCTTCTTTGAAAGCTCTCCAGGATGATACTCGGGTTAAGCGAATTGATGATGATGTTGAAGTTTTTGCCTTAGTGCGGGAGAGTGTCAAAGGTGGAAAGCCGACACCGACCCAACCGCCGCAATCACTTCCCTGGGGTGTAGATCAAGTGGATGCTGAGAAAGCCTGGGCAACCAATAACGGTACTGCCGTGAAAGTAGGTATCGTTGATACCGGTATTGATCTCACTCACCCTGATCTCGAAGCTAATATCAAAGGCGGTGTTAATACTGTTAATCCTAATAAAAGTGCTAACGATGATAATGGTCACGGCACTCATGTGGCCGGCACGGCTGCGGCAGTAAATAACACCATCGGCGTAATCGGTGTTGGTCCGGAAATTTATCTTTATGCCATTAAAGTTTTGAATCGACAAGGATCGGGATTTCTATCTGATGTAATTGAAGGTTTGCAGTGGGCAATTTCGAATGGCATGCAAGTTGTGAATATGAGTTTAGGAACAAGCTCTGATATTCAATCTTTTCATGATGCTGTAATTGCAGTTTATAATGCCGGCATTGTTCAAGTGGCGGCGGCTGGCAACAGCGGCGGAGCAGTTTCTTTCCCAGCGGCTTACGGAGAAGTTATTGCTGTATCGGCAACTGATCCGACGAATACCATCACCTCTTGGTCTTCCCGTGGGGGAGAAGTAGATTTAGCGGCGCCCGGATTAGAAATTCCCTCAACTTATAAAGGTGGAACTTACGCCACTTTGTCTGGGACATCAATGGCCGCGCCGCATGTTACCGGAGGCGCCGCCCTTGTTTTGAAAACCCTTGTTGGAATTTATGATGCTAATACCAATGGTGTTTGGGATCCAGCCGAGGTAGGGGCCAAACTGGAAGCGACAGCCACCGATCTTGGCGCGGCTGGGAAAGATCCGCTCTATGGCGCTGGACTTTTGAATGCCTTCTTAGCCAGTCAATAATCTTAAAAGCTGTGATTGGACCCAGCGAGAATCGAACTCGCGCTTCGGCAATGCGAATGCCGCGTAATACCACTTTACTATGGGCCCGGGGTTTGCAAATTTATCTTA
>DATEUR010000025.1:0-3658 GCA_035583565.1 Minisyncoccota bacterium
AGCGGACCCCAAACCCGCGAGTCGGAACTCTGCGCCCGATTATCGCCCATCACGAAGTATTCATCATCGCCTAATTTCACTTTAATCTGGTTTTCCGAAGGATGAAACACATAGGGCTCATAGAGCTGTTCGCCATTTGGAAATTCCGTGTTCGTAATGAAAACATTACCACCGCGAATTTCGACAGTCTCGCCAGGCAGGCCAATAATCCGTTTTATGAAAAATTTACTCGGGTCGTTAGGGAAACGAAAAACAATGACTTCGCCGCGTCCTGGATCGTTAAAACGGTAAGAAATTTCGTCAATGATTAAATAATCGCCATCGGTAAAAGTCGGCACCATTGAACTGCCGTTGACAATAAAGGGTTGGGCAATGAAAAGCCGAATCGGTATAACAATGAGAATGGCAATTGCCGCAAACTTTAAAAGTTCCTGCAGCGGATGCTCCCGGTGGATCTTTCCCCTTATTTCTTGATTAACCATGGAGCTATTTTATATGCTTTCCGTGTTTGGCGCAAGAAAAAGATACGGCTAATGCTTCTTGGTGTTTTGATCAAAAAAAAGTTTACGGTATAATAAAAAAATGTTTAATGTGGCTGGTCTTGGCAATCCCGGCGAGGAGTACAAAAACACGCGGCATAATACCGGCCGGATCATTTTGGAATGGCTGGCGAAAGCGAACGATTTTTCTAATTGGGAAGTCAACAATAAGGCCAAAGCCCTTATTTCCGCCGGCAAAATCGGCAAAACAAAGGCCCAGTTCATAATGCCCGACAATTTCATGAATAATTCCGGCAAAAGCCTGCCTTATTTCGTGAAATCCAAAAAAGATCTTAATCAAATGGTGGTGATTTACGACGATCTTGATCTGCCGATCGGTAAAATTAAGATTTCTTACAACAAAAGCTCGGGCGGTCACCGCGGCCTTGAGTCCATTATCAGAGCTTTTAAGTCAGAGGAGTTTCCAAGAGTGAGAGTTGGTATTTCGCCGGCAACGCCTTCTGGAAAAATTAAAAAGCCAAGTGGCGAGAGGGCGGTGGAAAAGCAGATTTTGGGCAAATTTAAAGACGCGGAATTGGCGACGCTAAAAAAACTATCAAAAAAAATCGGCGAAGCACTCGCGATGATCGCCACGGAGGGGAGAGAGAAGGCGATGAGTATTTTTAATCAATAAGGGGTCAGGAGCCTTTTTCGAAAAGGGGGTCAGGTACCTTCATAAATGGGGTCAGGTACCTTTGTGGTGAACGGCTACTAAGCGGAGCCACAAAGGTACCTGACCCCTCTTTCGGGTGACCCCTCTTTCTTGCCGTAATCCTTGTTGTTTTGGCGCACGGCTATTAACGCGAAGCCAAAACGACAAGGTTGCGGCAAGGTTTGTTTGCATATGAAAAAGGCTCCTGACCCCATCTTTTTTTATTTTTTATCTTCAAGATAGGTGAACATTAGCTTTTGGTCTTTGGGTTCAAAAAGGGTGACTTGGAAATTGTAGGTTTTGCCAAGTTCAAGTGTATCGCGGAGCTTCTTCTCCGAGCCGAAAGTGGAATTATGAACTAATCCCGCCACGCCTTCTTTGATGGAAACGAGCGCGCCATGCTTGTTGTATTTTAGAACAACTCCTGAAACAATATTGCCTTTCTTTAATTTGCCCTCAAATTCTTTCCAAGGATTTTCTTTAAGAGCTTTAATAGAAAGAGAAATCTTGCCGTCTTTGATATCGATAATTTTAGCTTTGACTTTTGTGCCGATTTTAAACATTTGCTTAGTGTCTTCAACAAAACCCCAATCAAGTTCCGAGATATGGACAAGACCCTCAAGACCTTCTTCAATTTTGACAAAAATGCCGAAATCAACAAGGCCCGCAACGGTCCCGGAGACTTCATCGCCGACCGCATATTTGGTCAGGATTTCTTGGCGATTCTTTTCAATTGTTTCATCTTTCTTTTCAGAAAATATCAGTTTGTTTTCTTTTGGCAGGGCAGAGATCATGATTACCTGGAGTTTTTTGCCGATGAATTTTTTAAGTTCTTTTAAGATCTTGTCTTTATCGCTGTCCATCACCATTGGGTAATTTTCTTGTGAAAGCTGGGAAGCCGGTAGGAAGCCTTTGATGCCTCGCCAATCCATAATCAATCCGCCTTTATTAGCATCCTCGACTTCAAGTTCGAAAACCATTTTGTCTTTAATGGCTTGTTCCGTTTCGTGCCAAAGCTGAGCTTCTCTGGCTTCCCGGAGCGACAATTCGATGTAACCATCCTCGTTTTCTTTCTCGATTATTTTGCTTTTGACGATGTCGCCAATCGCGACCTTCTTGATGATGTCTTTGGCGGCAAGAAATTCCCGGCCGTAAATAATGCCGGTGCCATAAGGCGTCAGGTCAATAAAAATAGCCGATTTTTCTTTGGCCAAAACTGGTCCCTCGACAATCATTTCTGACATTAAGGGGCTCAAAACTTTTGTATTTTCGGTTGTCATTAGTACTGTTTAGGTTAACAAAAAACCGAATTTAGCGCAATACGGCATGAGGTAATGAATGAATGGGGTCAGGTACCTGACCCCTTTTTATGACCCCTTTTTATGTTACAATGTGTCTATATGGTAATCAGTTACCTCGGTAAACAGTTTTTCCGAATTAATCACGGCGATCTCGTTATCGCCACGAATCCCGCCGGCAAAAACCGCTTTGGCGCGGATCTTGTTTTTGTCTCGACGCTTCACGAAGATCACAACAACCCCGAGCTTGTCTTCTTTGGCGACAAGACGCCTTTTGTGGCCCGAGGACCTGGTGAATATGAAATAAAGGGAGTGGCGGCCGAGGGTTTTGCCAGTGAAGTCGAAATTGAAGGAAAAAAATATTTAAATACCGTCTACAATTTCAAATTAAACGACATCTCAATCTGCTTTCTGGGGGTCACTCATGAAATTTCAAATGAAACTCGCGAAGTAATCGAAGAGCCGGATATACTTTTTGTCGCGATTGGCGATGATCCGGAAAAAGCCTACAAAATTTCCATGTCACTTGAGCCGAAAATTGTGATCCCGATGGACTTTGAACCCGGCGGCAAAGCGATCAAAACTTTTCTTAAAGAAGGAGGAAGCAAAGCCGAGCCGATTGAGAAGCTTACTTTAAAGAAAAAAGATTTGGTCGACAAAGAAGGTGAGATTGTTTTATTGAAACAATAGTATTATGAAATGGCTTGAAAATTTGCGAAGTAAACCCAAAGCCGTGCGCCGGCATATTGCTCATGTTACGGCCATTGTTCTCGGCGGAATTATTTTTTTATTTTGGGCCGTTACTTTGCCGTATCGTTTGGGTGATGTTAAACAACGCGACATGGCCGAGAGTTTAAAGCCGCTTTCGGTTTTGAAGGACGCCTTCAAGGAAACTTTGGAAGAATCAAAAACAAGCATTAACCAATTTGAATATGACCAATAAAAAAGAAGAAAAAGAACAAATAGTGTCAAAAATTGTGCCGGTTTCGATTACGACCGAAATGAAAGATTCTTATCTTTCCTACGCGATGTCGGTTATCACCTCGCGGGCGCTGCCTGACGCCAGGGACGGCCTGAAACCGGTGCACCGCCGCATTCTTTACTCCATGCAGGAAATCGGCCTAACGGCGGCCGGCCGGCCAAAAAAATCAGCGGCGATCGTCGGTGAC
>DATEUR010000026.1:0-12885 GCA_035583565.1 Minisyncoccota bacterium
CGGTTGTCCCGAAAGGAACCGTTAACTTCGCGATCCGGAGCGCCGAAGCATTGCTTGCCAGCGTAAAAGATCCGCCGGCATACAAATCATTGCTAAGAGACAAAAAACTGGTAATCAGGCCGTTTGTTCCGTCAAAAACCGTTTGCCAAGCATTGCCGTCCCATTTGGCCACGTGCTTATCGAAACCGCCGCCGGCATAAAGTTCATTTTGATGGATAGTCAGGGTCCGAACAGAATATTTTAAGCCAGCGCCGACTTGTACCCAATTGCTACCGTTCCACTTCGCGACACTACCCGGAAACCAACCGCCCGCAAAGAGAGTGTTTTCGTAGACCGTAATCGCGCAAATAGAATTAGGCAAACCCGGGCCGACCGCCGACCAATTGCCGCCGTCCCATTTGGCAATGTAGCCGACCGGCTGGCTACCGGCTTTGGTAAAAGCGCCGCCGGCGTAAAGATCGCCGTTCCAAATCGCTAGGGCGTATACCGGCCCGTTAGTTCCGTCGCCAAGATTTGTCCAATTAGCGCCGTCAAAGCCGGCAATAAAATTTGCTGGTCGATCGCCAGCTTCACTAAAAGCGCCGCTGGCAATAAGCTTGTCTTTGTAAACCAAAAGACACCTCGCGCTGCCGTTAAAACCCAAACCGGCCCGGCGCCATTTGTTGCCTTCGAGTTTCGCGACGCCGCGAAAAGCATGAGTGTAAGCGCCGCCGGCAAATAAAGTGTCGTGGAAAACTTCCAAAGCAAAAACAAAATCGTTAATTTCATCGCCAACAGCGGACCAATTGGAACCCTCCCACTTTGCCACCTTACTCGCGGTGTTTTGACCGCTAGTATCAAACCAACCGCCGGCATAAAGAGAATTTTTGTAAACCGTCATTGCTTCAACATGCAAGTTAAAGCCGGGGCCAACGGGGACCCATTGCGCAAAATTCGGCGAGGCGAAAACCAAGCTAAGCCAAGAAACGCCAAGCCAAAAAACACATTTTATTTTCATTGGTTAAGAATTTTTGTTGTGAAGAACTTATTGTGAAGAACCTAGGCCAATTGTAAGCTTTTGTCCTTTAAGATTTTTGTGGATAAGGCGAAAGATCAGGAAATTTTGAGATTTTGCAGTAATTCTTTAAGCTCTTCGCCTTCAATTGGCCGAAATTGGTTCGGCGCTAGATTGCCGAGGCGGATATTCATTACTCTTATCCTTACGAGCTCCCGGACAGCAAAACCAAGGGCGGCGGCCATCCGGCGGATTTGGCGATTTTTCCCCTCAGTCAGAATCATCTCAAATTTTTCTTGGGCAATTTTTCGGATCTTTGCCGGTCGCGCTTTGAAACCGCTTGTTTTTAATCCCTCTTTTATTTTGAGAAGCAAAGTGTTAGTGATCGGCTTATCGAGAGTAACCCGATACTCTTTTTCGTGGAATAATTTTGGATTTAACAATCGGTCAGTAAGGCGACCGTCATTGGTAAGAATAATGAGACCCGCCGAATCTTTGTCGAGGCGGCCAATCGGGAAAACGTCTTTTGGTAAATTAGCGACGTTTTTGATTTCTTTTTCGCCCGGTTGCGGCGAGTGAGTGACGATGCCGACCGGTTTATGGTAGGCAAGGTAAGAATATTTTTTTCTCTTTATTTCATCGGCAATTTCGACAACATCTTTTTCCCAAACCTTATCGCCTAGTTTGGCGATCTGGCCGTTAATTTTAATTTTACCGGCGGCAATTAAGAGATCGGCGCCGCGGCGAGCGGCGATGTTTTTTTCGGCGAGGTATTTGTTGAGGCGAATGGGGAAATGCATGGATTGTATTAGAGTAGCATAATTTTAAGTTGACACAAGTTAAATTTTTAGATAAAATTGGGCAAGAAATTTTAAAACTTATCTTATGAGTAATAAAAAACTTCAGCTCTTTATTAATCCCAAAGAAGTGAATTTGGATCCGAAACTTAATGTTTATCAAGTGGAAGTTGTCAGGGAACCCGAAAGGGAAGGCGATTCAGGCGGAGTTTGGACCGAGAGTTTTGGCTCCATATCAGAACTCGGCAATTTTTTGAAAGGATTCCGGGTCGCTTGCGAAATGGCCTCCGTATCATTCAAACCTGATTATCTACATCTTACCGAAGGCGCAATAAATAACGGCGACTTCGCAAGTAAAGAAGAGGTGGAAAAAGAATAAATGTAACGCCCTGCAAACGCGGGGCTTTTTAATTTCGTGTTGCTTTTTATTTCTTTTTCCGGTATAACCTACGGAGTTTTCTTTAAATCAATTCCAATGATAGTACCAACAAAACTCCGAGTTTCCTTGAAACCTCTTATCACAGTTGATGCAACTTGCCTGGGCCTTAATCAATTGATTGCAGAAGGGGAGCAAACCGACTTTCCTTTAAGCAAATGGCTTGAGAAAATCCTCATTATGGGAAAAGAAAAGATTCTTTTCACGCCACAGCATACCTTATCTTTCGGCTTCATTCGCGGCAATGAGTATCAAGATGAGGAAAGATTCAGTGAAACCATTGATGCTGATGCCTTGCGCTCCGGTGGTCATCTACCGATGGCGGGAGACGCTTTTATTCTTGGTTGCAAAATCAAACCTGCAACCCTAAAAGATCTGGGTCTTCGCACCTTTGTCCTCATGCACGAGCCGATGACCGATCTTTGCTTTACTAGAGATAAATTCCGTCTCGGTCTTTGTTTTGAAAGTAACGGCAAGCATCGATTGGAAGCTTGCTATGGCCGCGTTGGCGGTGGCCGGTTTCCTGACACCGGTTTTGTTTATCTTATGAATCCACCCTTGAAACTGTAAGTTTTGGGGGTTTTTCTTTTACTCAAAATGCCAAATTTTATCTTCGGCTTCCGCCAGCGATTTCAAAAGGGGATATTTTGCCAAATCTTTTTCAATGATTTCCGCTTCTCGTCTGGCCGCCTCCACCATTTTAATATTTTTAATCGCTTCCATGCCGATATCCGAAATTCCCCACTGGGAAACACCAGCGAGCTCGCCCGGGCCGCGCAGGGCCAAATCAAGCTCGGAGAGCTCAAAGCCGCTTTTTGCCTCCCTGAGGGCATTTAAGCGTTTCATCGTCTTTTCGCTTTTTGTTTCAGCGAAAATAAAGCAGTAAGCTTGATCTTCGCTTCGGCCGACTCGGCCGCGGAGTTGATGAAGTTGGGCCAAACCGAACCGTTCCGCGCCCTCGATTATCATCACCGTGGCGTTTGGCACGTTGATGCCAACTTCAATTACTGACGTCGCTACGAGAATAGTGATATCGCCAGCCGCAAACTCCTTCATAACCCGCTCTTTTTCTTTTTTATTAATTTTGCTGTGGAGTATTTCGATTCGTTCATTAGGAAAAATATTCTTTTTTAATCTTTTCGCCTCGGCTTTGACCGACTTCACGTCTAATTTTTTCCGTTTCGTTTCGTCAGGCTCGTCAATCCTCGGGCAAATGACATAAACCTGCCGGCCGGCTTCAATTTCCCGCGCTATTTTTTCATAAGCCCCATCTCTTTTTTCCGGCGGAATAATTTCCGTTTGGATCCGCTTGCGCCCCTGCGGCAGTTCATCAAGGAGCGATAAGTCGAGATCGCCGTAGATCGTCAAAGCAAGAGTTCGGGGAATTGGCGTGGCGGTCATTGAAAGGAGATGGGGGGCAAAGCCGTCCTTTCTGACAAGCGCCATCCGTTGGTGGGTGCCGAAGCGGTGTTGCTCATCGATGATAACCAGGCCCAGATTTTTGAATTTAACGCTTTTTTGAATCAGGGTGTGAGTGCCGAGAAGAATCGGGATATCGCCGCTCCCGACCCACTTTAAGAGCTGGCTTCTTGAAACGTCGGTTGCCTGGTGCGGGTTTACTTTTGAAGGGAATTTCTTGCAAGTAGTGCCGGTGATTAAGCCGACATTGATGTTTAAGTGCCGGAAATATTGAATAAAATTTTCAAAGTGTTGGATCGCTAAAATTTCCGTCGGCGCCATATAAGCGACTTGGAGATGGGAAAATTTGTTTTCTGCCGGCGGAGTTTTGATGACGGCGTGAGCGATAGTCGCGGCGACGGCGGTTTTGCCGGAGCCGACATCGCCTTCAAGAAGCCTTGTCATCGGTTCTTCTTTGCCAAGATCCGCCAGAATTTCTGCTGTCACCTTTTCTTGAGCGGCGGTTGGTAAAAAAGGGAAGCGTTTGATAAAATTTTCGATTTCGTCTTTCTTCGCCTTGATAATAAAAGATTTATTCTTGCGGTAAACGAGGCGATCAAGCCGCCGCCGAAGTTGAATCAGAAAAATCTCCTCAAAAGCGAATCTTTTTCTCGCGGCGACGGCGTGATCCCCGCTTTTAGGAAGATGAATCCAATAAATTGCCGTTTGCAAGATTGGCAAATTATATTTTTTTAAAATCCCAGTCGGGATATAATCGGCAATTTTTAACCCCGGTAAAATTTTTTTGACCGCATGGTAAATAAAGCGCGAGGAGAGGCCGCGAGTTTCAGGATAAACCGGTAAGTGCCAAGCGGCTTCTTCGTCTTCAAAAAGAGAATCATGAGTATCGATCGGCAGAGCGGGCGCTTTTTCAAACTCCGGATTAGAAAGATAAATTCCCTGTTTTCCTTCGGTGACAGTGCCGGCTAATTTCAAGAATTCGCCAATCTTGATGATTTTGGCGATATAGGGTTGATTGAACCAAATAACTTTTATTTTTCCGGTCAGGTCTTCAATCTCCGCTTCGCCTAAAGGGATGCGGCTTCGAAAGGATTTGCGCAGGCCGACTTTTGTCACCTTTCCGGCAATTGTGGAAAGGCTGCCCGGTTTCAATTCTTTGATCGGAATAATACTTTTGATATCGATGTAGCGGGTGGGGAAATAGAAAAGAAGATCGCGAACTGTTTTTAAATCGAGTCGCTCCAGCGCCCGTTTTTGTTCTTCACCGAGGCGAAGAATTTTTTCCAAAGGAGTATTAAGTTCCATGCCGGAGTTTATCCAAGCTGGGGAAGAGTCAAGACTTCTTTGATGCGACTGGCCAGTTCGTCGAGCGTGAAATTGGCCTTGACGAGGTAATCGATCACTCCCAAATCTTTAGCGCGCTTAATATCTTTTTCTTCCGACAGGTTTGAAAAGACCATGACCCGGACATTGTGAAGTTTGGTGTCGGTGCGCATACGGGCGAGCACTTCGAAACCGTCAATATTTGGCAAAAGAAGGTCGAGTAAAATAAGATCCGGAACAGTTGACCCCATTATTTTAAGGCCTTCCTCGCCGTTCGCGGCCGCTTCGATTTTGAAGCCTTCTCCGCTGAGTTTTCTTGCCACCAACCCTTGGAGGAAAGTATCGTCTTCAATGATGAGAATAGTTTTTTCCATAGCTTGTTTAATACTAGCTTATTTTACAATAATGGCAATGCGAAATAAAAAGTGGTGCCGGTGTTTTCTTTTGATTCAAACCAAATTTTCCCGCCCAAACTCTCCACCATTTCTTTAGTGATATGGAGACCGAGACCAGTCCCCATATTTTCCTTCTTTTTGGCATTTTCCGAGCGGAAAAATTTATTAAAAATTTTTGCTTGATCAGCGGCGGGGATGCCGATACCCCCGTCTTTGACGCTGATTTGGACATCACCGGCTCTCTTTGTCATTTTTATGGCGATTTCGCCGGCTTCGCTGTAGCGAAGAGCGTTATCAATCAAATTGCTGACAATAAATTCGATTTTTTTCGGTTCTGTTTTTATTGGTCCCAGCGCCTCTCTTTCAAAATTGATTTTGATGCCTTTCTTGCGGGCCACTTCTTTAAACTGGCTGATAATTTTATCAATTGAAATGGCCAGATCAATTTTTGACGTTTCTTTTTTTTCTCCCAATTCCTCGGCATGGATAATATTGAGAAGTTCATTTAAAAGTTTTACCGCTCCCTCGCTCTGGTCATTTAATTTTTCCAAATATTCTTTTTGTTCCGGATTAATCGGACCTAAATCGCCATCAAGAAAAATCTGGAGCGTCCAACGGATATTGGTGATTGTTGTCCGGAGACTGTGGGCCGCTCCGGAAATCAGCTTGCTCCGGAGCTCGTTCGTTTCTTTAAGTTTTTCCATTTCCGTCATAAAGCTAAGTATATCATTCTTAATATATCATGCCCTTAAGTTTTTTCTTCGCCGCCAAAATAATAGCCAGGTAAGCATCTTTTTCGGTCGGTTTAGCATCTCTGGGGATATAGAGTTCAAGGCGATTGATGGCGAAAAGAAGCTGGTTTATTAAATTGGTCCGAAGTTTTTCAGCTTTCGGATTTTCCTTAATTTCAAGGAGAACCGTCGCGGCTCGTTTCCATCTTAGGAGGTAAGTTTTAATATCATTGCCGAGGTGCCACTTGAGCGGACCCCAATCTTTCTCCCAATCCTCGAGAGTGCCACCGAGGCCGTGAGATTCGATATAAAGCAGATCTTGGAGGAAGCCTGCTTTGTGAGCGGTAAAGTAGCGTTCCAAAGGTTTTAAGTAATCATTGAAGCCCCATTTATTTTTTGGATCAATCATGTGATACTCATTAGTAAAATCTTCGAGTCTCGTCATTTTTGCTAAAAATTGAGGAGGGAAATCATTTGTTTTAAAAGTGCCGGTTCTTGTTATTTCGTAATTAAAACCGCTGGCCACTTCCTTTAATAGCGCCGCCAGACCCGGTGTTAGATTCTTTTGCGATAAATTTCCCAGCTTGCTGAAAAATAAATCGAGATCGTCTGTAACCAGCTCTATTTTTGACGGCGTGGTGCCGCTTTCAGTCTCAAGATAATGAGCGGGAACCAATTTCAAGCCGAATTCGCTCAGAATATTTTCATGGGTTTTTTGGAGGCGGTCAATGGCATCGGTTTTTTCTTTTAGCAAGGCATTGTAATTTTCTGACGACCGGAACCATTCATTTAATTTCCCAAGGTCGGCTAAAAGACGGTCGGCTTTTTGCGACTCTGACTCCAGTTTAATCGGTTCTTTTTGTTCCATACGGAGGAGGTGGGACTTGAACCCACAAACGATTGTTTGGATCGTTACGGATTAGCAATCCGCTGGCTTACCATTCGCCGCACTCCTCCAAAGACCTTGGTAATATAACCCAAATTCATTTGAATTTCAATTTTTTTCTTTGCCCTCTTGCGCTTTTGATGGGGGGGGGGGTAGAATAAGGAGATTAATAATAATATCGAGGTTTTACCTCGATAAAGTTATAACCTATGTCAAATAAAAAACTTTTATTAGCTCTCTTTATCTTCGCGGCCGCCGCTCTTCCTTTTGCGACGCGGGCCCTCTCGGACACAGAGTTTAGTAAACTCTATCAAACCCTCCTTCAGGCGCAGTTAAGAGAAGCGATTCCTTCTACGTTCACTCCACTACCAACGACGTATACCGCTCCACTATTGACACCAACAACGGTTTCGCCTCAGTACACCACTTTAACCATTATTAAAGAAGTTCTTCCGGCGGCCGATGATCCGAAAATTTTTAATTTTACGGTTCAGGGTTCGAATTTCTCAAATAATTTTCAGTTGGATGACAATGGCAATTCGGCATTACCAAATCAAAAAATATTGTTTGTTCCAACCAATGCTGGTTATACAATTACAGAAGCCGCTACATCCGATTACTATACCAATTGGTCCTGTGCTTCTAGCACGAGTGGTGTACAATCTGGTTCTGGAAAAAGTGCCTATGTCAACATGAAAGAAAGCGAAACAATGACTTGCACTTTTTGGAATATGTCGACAATTCCAAATCCAACTTTAACTCCAACAATTTCAGATTCAACAACTCCAATTCGAACAACAACGACAGTAACACCAACGTTTTTGCCAACAGAACTACCAATAACGACACAGCCAACAGTATCTTGTCCGCTGGTCATAACGAGGAAAAATTATCAATTTACGCCATACGCCTCCTGCGTCAAGAATCTGCAAACCCAACTGGGTGTGGCTTCCGATGGCAATTTTGGTTCAGGAAGCTGTGCGGCTTTATCGCGAACAACAGGCCAACAATGTGGTTTTGCGATTTATAACAATGTCACAGCCGCTCTAACCGCGAGAGAAGTAACGCCAGTCATCACCGCCGCTCTTTCTCCTATTGTTTTTTCGCCTACAGGGACAACATTGTCTCCTTCTATTCAAAGTAAGATTGCCAGTCCAGCACCAGGCCTTAAGGTTGATTTAAAAGTACAAGGGCAAAATGGTTTTCAGAGTAACCCTGTAATAGCGTCCCCTAACCAACATCTTGATATATCATGGACGTCAGTTGGTGCCATGGGTTGTGGCGGCTATGGTAACTGGGCATTAATGGGTGGATCTAATGGAGGAAAGTTATGGAATCTGCTTAGCGCCTATCTGCCTAATAGTTGGAATATCGCAAACACTTCGAGCTGGTTGCCTGCCCAAAGTTATATAACTCCTACCAGTAATGCTTACACTCTTGAATCCGGCGGGAAGCTTCTTATAACTTCAGCAGCTATAACAAATCCTTTTATGATTGGTATTCAATGTTACGACTCCTCAGTCACAAAATATGTAACTGATGAAGTTTGGATTAAAGTCCAATAAATTTCCTTAATAATTACTAAAAACAGTCAACATAAAAAGAAAACAAGCATTCCAAAAAATCCCGCCAGTAGGCGGGATTTTTGTTTTTCAATGCGCGACGGTGAGGCCAAGCACTTTTTTGGCGCCGGCGGCAAGAAGAGCGCGCCGAGCTTCGGCAATCGTGGCGCCGGTGGTCGCGATATCATCAACGACAAAGATATTTCTTTCTTTTATTTTTTCCGGCGAAATGACACCGAAAGCGCCGATTAAATTGGAAAGTCGTGCTGTCCGGTCGCGAACCGAAACTTGGGTTGGCGTTTCTTTTATCTTACAAAGAGCAGAAAGAGCCGGTAAACCTGTGAGCTGGCTTAATTCATCCGCCAAGAGAGCGGCTTGGTTGTAGGATCTTTTCCGGAAACGCCTTGGCGTGAGCGGTGTGGGCACGAGCAATGGGTCTTTAAAATTTTTAAAAACAGCCAGCTCGGCTAATTCGGCGCTTAATCGATCGGCTAGACTTTCGGCAAGCGCTCTGGCTAGGCCTTTTTTATTCCGGTATTTGAGTTGCCACAAGGCTTGTTTAACGGTTTCATTCCGGTATTCGAAGAAAGAAATAATATCTGGTAATTCCTCGCGCGGCGGCGGGAGAGCCGAAAGACATCTAGCGCAGAGCGGGCTACCGGCTTTTTTACAGCCGAGGCAATGTTCGGGGAAGAGGATTTGCCAAAAGGACTCGAAGAGATTCACACCTCTAGTATACCAATTTTTGTTATACTAATTTTACGAAGAATATGTTGAGAAAAACTTTAGGAAACAAGCGGCAAAACGAGTTGAGTAGGGACTCGCGGAGGCCGACGGGCCGAGCGGGAGAAATTTGCCAGCAGGCAAATATTAGTGCCCGACGAGACGTGTTTTGCCGCTTTGAAATTTTTGTGTTTTGCGAAACATATTCTGAATAAAAATATTCATGGCTATAAATTTAAATGTTGACCTCAAGAAAATTTTTGCCGGCTTCCAAAAACTGCCGGCGCAATTGCTTCACGGGGCGGCAAGTGTTGTTGGCATTGATTTTGGCTCTTCGGCAATTAAAGTTGTCCAGATAAAAAAAGAAAAAGGCCGGGCGGTTCTTGAAACTTACGGTTCTATCGCGCTCGGTTCTTACGCGGAGCTCCCGCCGGGCGCGGTGACCAATCTGCCGCCGGAAAAATCAGCCGCCGCCCTCTCTATTCTTTTCAAAGAAGCCGGGGTGACAACAAAAAACGCGGCGCTTGGTGTCCCGGCCGCGCTCGGTCTTGTCTTTTTGATTGAATTGCCGCCGTCGGTGAAAGAAAGTGAATTTAAAGATGTGGTCCCGACGGAAGCCCGCAAGTTTATTCCGGTGCCGATAACGGAGGTTTTGCTTGATTGGTTTCCCGTGCCGAAAAAAGAAACAGCGATCGAAGAAGAGGGGCCAAAAACGCCGACTGAAATTTTAGCGGTTGCTATTCCGCGAGACGCTCTTTCGAAACTGACTGATGTTGCCGCGGCCGCGGCGCTCGAAACGCCGATTTATGAACATGAGATTTTTTCGGCGATGAGAAGTATTCTGACGCATCAGATTTCCCCGGTTCTTATCATGGATTTCGGGGCGGCGAAGACCCGGCTCGCGATTGTTGAGCGGGGGATTGTCCGAGTTTTCCACAGCGTCAATCGGGGCGGCGGCGATCTCACCAATTCACTCGCGGTTTCACTTAATATTCCTTGGTCCCAAGCCGAAGAAATCAAGAAAAAGGAAGGTTTAAGGTCAAAAGAGCCTAATGTCGCCAATACCGTCAATTTAGGCGTCGATTTTATCCTGGGCGAAGCCACAAATGTGGTTTTAAATTTTCAAAAGAAGTATAATAAAGGGATAAGTGAGGTATTCCTCACGGGTGGCGGCGCAAACTTGCCGGGTCTTGTCGAGAAAACGCGCGAAGTTTTGCGTCTTTCAGTTTTTCCGGCCAGTCCTTTTGACAAAACTGAAGCGCCAGTATTTCTTGATAAAACTCTTAAGGAAGCTGGTCCGGAATTCGCTGTTGCCATTGGTTTAGCTTTAAAAAAACTTTGATATGGCAGAATTAGAAACAACTTTTATTCCTAAAAAACCTCTGGTCGCGGAAACACCGGCGCCGGGAGCGCCAAAAGCCGGCCGTGGCCTCTTCAATTTGATTGGCGTCGTTATTTTTATTGCGGCCCTGGTGGCGGCGACGGTTGCCTATTTTGCTAAAGTAACTTTTGAACGCCAGGTTACTTTGATGTCTCGTCAGCTTGAAATTGCCCGGGGCGCTTTTGAACCGAGTTTGATTGCCGAAATGCAGCGACTTGATAAAAAACTGCAAGCGGCGACCGCTGTCCTTCGCGATCATCTCAGTCTTTCGCCGCTTTTTGTCGAATTAGAAAAAAGCACCTTAAAACAAGTTCAGTTCACCGATTTTAATTACGCCTTTGAAGCCAACGCGGTGGAAATAAAAATGGCCGGCAAGGCCAATGATTATAAAACCATCGCTCTTCAGAACGATCTCTTGGCCCTTAATAAATATCTGAAAAATATTTTGTTTTCCAATATGGTTTTAGACGAAGCCGGCCGCGTGAAATTTGATCTGACTTTTAATATTGACCCGGCATTTTTGAAGATTGCCGGCTGATTATCATTTTTTTTATGAGATTAATTTTACCAGTTTTACTTATCGGTCTCGCGGTTGTTTCTTTCGTGCTTTTTACCAATCCCTTGTGGATTGAAGTGCAAGCGCTTATGGCCGAGCGGGCCGCTTTCAATGAAGCGCTTGGCAGTTCCAAACAATTTCAAACTCTGCGGGCCGAACTCGTCGGCCGCTTTAATGGTTTACCCAAAGCTGATTTAGAAAAGTTGGCCCGCATGCTTCCGGATAACCCCGATTCAATCCGGTTGATTACTCAAATTGAAAGGATTGCTTCTGACCACGGTTTTGTCATCAACAATATTAAATTTGAAGAACCGAAAGCCGCCATCGAAACACGTTTTGTCGGCGAAACGGCCGCCGCGACTCGTTCTTATCAGGTTTTTTCTCTTGAGTTTAGCATCGGCGGCGGCCGTTACAACGATTTTGTGGCGCTTCTCGAAGATATTGAAAGCAGTTTGCGTTTGATTGACATCGATTCACTCGCGTTTTCCGCAGTGAGCCGGACCCAATTGCCAGCCGGCCTCAACGATGTTTACAATTATAGTTTTAAGATTCGCACTTATTGGCTTTCATCATGATGAAACGTATTAAAAACATTCTTATTTTCGTTCTTGTCTTCGCGGCGGCTGCTGTTGGCTACTTATTTTTGAAGAAGCCCAAAGTGCCGACCTTAGAAACTATTCCGACGGCGCTTCCCGCTGGCGAGACTCCGGAAACAGCGATTGGTCAAGAATTTCTCGCCATGCTTCTTTCGCTTAAGGATCTTCGTCTTGACGAAAGCCTCTTCCAAAATAACCAATTTCGAAATCTTCGCGATTTTTCAACACCGATAACGCGCGTTCCCGGCAGTGAAGGCCGACCCAACCCCTTCGCGCCTTTTGAAGAAGAAGTCGGGACTTCTCGTGTGGAAACAGGAGAAGCAACGCTTATCACCCCCGCGGCGGCTACCCTTAACGGCTTGGTTGATCTTACCCTTGCTTCGCAATCGAAATTTTTTGCTTGGGGGGAAACACCGGAAGTGGCTAATAAAACCGAACTCATCACCGAAGAAACTGCCACTGGTTTTTACAGCCAAACCTTGACCGGCCTTTTGCCGGCCACCACTTATTTTTTCCGAGCCGAAGTCGTCTCTGGCCGGGAGACCTTGCGCGGTGAAATTTTGTCTTTCACCACTCTGCCGGAATAAAATTTATTTATGGCTTTTTTAGATTATCTGGCAACCGAAGGCGCTATTACCGAGGCGCAGATTGTTTCGCTTCGCCGCGCGGCTGAAGAAAAACATCATGGCCGTCTTGATTTAGCTCTCGCGGCGATCGGCATCACGGACGATGTTCTTTTGCCGATGAAAAGTACTTACTTTAATATCCCGATCCGGTCAGTTGATCCCAAATCTTTTCCTTTCGACGTTCTTAAATACGTGTCGGCGGACGCGGCCAGTCTTTATCAATTCGTGCCGCTTTCCCTTAGCGAGGGGATTCTTGAAGTCGGAATCGTTGACCCGGAAAACACCAAAACTTTTGACGCGATTCAATTCACGGCCTCGAAATTAAATGTGCCTTTCAAAGTTTTTCTCATCGCGCGGCCGACCTTTGAAGCGATTCTTGGGAATTACGCCGGGGTTTCTGGGGAAGTGGCCAAAGCCACGGAAGCCATTGAAATTTCCGCCGCTAAGGAAATATCGCTCC
>DATEUR010000027.1:0-5131 GCA_035583565.1 Minisyncoccota bacterium
GTGCCCGACGAGACGTGTTTTGCCGCTTGTAAATTTAATTTATGAGAAGCATCAGCCTTGCGAAAGTAATTAAGATCGGCTCGCTCGCGCTTCTTTTTGCCGGAATTTTTGTTTTTTCCTATATCAAAACTAAAGATTTGATTTTCGGCGTCCGGCTTCTGGTTAACGGCATAACAACCAACGCCAATTACATGGAACCGGTGCTCCAGATCAGCGGTGTCGCCAAGCGAGTCAAAAATCTCACCATCAATGGCGAAGGAATTTTTATCGATCCGGCCGGCAATTTCGAAGACATCCGGATTCTCCTGCCAGGGTATAACAAATTAACAATTGCCACGCGCGACCGCTTCGGCAAGGAGCAAAGCGAGATTTACGAGGTAACCTATCTTAACCCAATACCAAAATAGGGGTATAATTGAGATATAAACTATGCTTACGGACCAAGATATCAAAAAATTGGAGCAAGCGCGCGGCACGAAGAATGGATTAAAAAGATCGCCGAAAAGGCCGGTGTAAAATTTAGAGTATTAAAAATATGGCAAAAAAAGAAAAAATAAAAGAAGCAAAGGAATCGAGAGAACCGCCGGGTTCGAAAGAGACGAAAAAGGAAGCGAAGGGCCTCGATGACCTCAAAAGCACTCTTGACGCGATTCAGTCGAAATTCGGCGAAGGCGCGGTGATTCGCCTCGGCGACGCGCCGAAAGTCGACATCGACACGATTTCCACTGGCTCTTACGGCCTTGATAATGCGCTCGGCATCGGCGGCCTGCCGCGCGGCCGAATAATTGAGATATACGGTCCGGAGTCTTCCGGCAAAACAACATTGTGTCTGACAGTCGTGGGGGAAGCCCAAAAAGGCGGCGGCATCGGCGCTTATGTTGACGCCGAACACGCCCTTGATCCGGTTTATGCAAAAAAGCTTGGCGTTAAAATTGATGAGCTTCTTGTTTCTCAACCTGATACCGGCGAGCAAGCGCTCGAGATCGTTGAGAGTTTGGTCCGCTCCGGAAAAATCGACGTGATTGTAATTGACTCCGTCGCCGCGCTCACGCCCAAAGACGAAATCGAGGGCGAGATGGGCGACTATCATGTCGGCAAACAAGCGCGCCTCATGAGCCAAGCCCTTCGCAAACTTACCGCTATTACCGCCAAAACAAAAACGACGGTTATTTTCATTAACCAAATTCGCATGCAAATCGGCGTCTTTTTCGGCAATCCCGAAACGACCACCGGCGGCAAGGCGCTTAAATTTTATTCTTCCGTAAGGCTTGATATCCGCCGCATCGCTCAAATTAAAAAAGGCGACGAAGTGGTCGGCGCCCGCACCCGAGTGAAAGTTGTTAAAAATAAAGTGGCCGCCCCTTTCAAACAAACAGAATTCGATATTCTCTACAACGAAGGCATCTCCCGCGAAGGCGAGATTTTGGCCCTTGGCGAAAAGTACGGCGCCATCGAAAAATCAGGCGGCGGCAGCTACTCCGCTAAAATCGGCGAGGAAGAAATCAAGCTCGGCCGCGGCTATGACGCCGCCCGCACTTATCTAAAAGAAAACCCAAAGTTCGCCAAAGAGCTCCTAAAACTCATCAAAAGCAAAATGTAAAAGGGGGTCAGGTACCTGACCCCCTTTTCGGGAAATCCTTGCCGTTATCCTTGCCGTAATCCTTGTTGTTTTGGCGCACGGCTATTAACGCGAAGCCAAAACGACAAGGTTGCGGCAAGGTTTGTTTGCATATGAAAAAGGCTCCTGAAGGTACCTGACCCCTTTTTATACGCGTTCGACGTATTCACCGGTTTCGGTGTTGACGCGGATTTTGTCGCCGGTGTTGACGAATAGCGGGACATTAATCATCGCGCCTGTTTCAATCTTGGCTGTCTTCGTGCCACCTTGCGCCGTGTCGCCTTTGATGCCGGGCGGAGCTTCAGTAACCTCAAATTCCATCTTGATTGGCAATTTAATGCCGGTAATCTGTTCTTCATCGTTTTGGGTGAAGATCATGAGATCAATCATCATGTTTTCTTTCATGAATTTTATTTTCTCGCCCACTAAATCAGTTTTCAAACTGAATCGGCCGCGGAGATTTTTAGGATCAGCAAACCACGCCTCGCCTTTGGCGCTGTAAAGATATTTGGCTTCGCGACGGCCAATATCCGCTTCGCGGACTTTGTCTGAATCGTGAAAAGTCACCTCGGCGATGCGGCCAGTGATGGCGTTCCGGAGTTTTGTCTGATTAACGGGCTTGCGCTGTTGTTTGCGAAAAACCCAACTCGTGAGCACCTCAAACGGCTCGTCTTCATAAATAATGATTTTTCCTTCCTTGATTTCGTTGTAAGCAAGCATTGGGGGGCAAACTACTACCGGCGAGATTCGAGCGAGGCCACTCTTTTTTCAAGAGAAGAAAAATCATCGTAATCCACTTTTTTCTTTAAATCAGACTTAAGGAGAGAAACATTTGACTTAATCACCGTAATATCTTCCATGATGTGCCCAATCATTTCAGTATGAGAAGCTAAAATTTTCGAATGCGAATCGAGTATTTTCGAATGCGAATCGAGTTTGTTATTAATAACACCAAAGCCCTCTCTAATCGCTTTGAGATTTTCAACGTAGTATTCCTGTAAAGAACCTAAATGATGACCTAATTCTTTTTGGGTGTATGTTTTGTTGATTTTCTTTGGGCTTTTTTTCTTCATAATTTTTATCGTATTGAAAAATTTACCGCGCTATAAACGGCAAGAGGCCGAGGAAGCGGGCGCGTTTGACGGCTTCCGTCATTTGCCGCTGGTGCTTGGCGGAAAGACCGCTTTTGCCGCGCGGCATGATTTTACCCGAAGGCGAGAGAAAACGCTTGAGGATTTCCGTATCCTTATAATCAATATTGGTGATGCCGTGGGCGAAAAAATAATCTTGGATCATATTTGACGTGCTTTAAAATATACTAAAAAGGAATGTCTTTAGTCAATTCATCGTCCGGATATTCGATCGTGTCAATTTCGCCAACATCTTCGACTTTTGCCTTGCTGCCAGATCCGGCATTCCCGCCGCCGCTTCCGCTACCCCCTCCTTTGGGGCCAAACTGGACCCGCTCCGCGATGACTTCCGTTCGATATTTCTTGACACCCGACTGGTCTTCCCAAGATCTTGTTTGAATCCGGCCCTCAATGAGAGCAGAAGCGCCTTTTTTCAAATACTGGGCCGTGGTTTCCGCTTGGCGGCCGAAAACGACGATGTTATGAAATTCCGTTGATTCTTTTTTCGCGCCCGCTTGATCGCGCCAAACCCGATTGGTCGCCAGACCAAAAGAGCAGACTTTAATGCCGGAAGGCAAAGATTTTAATTCCGGATCGCGGGTAAGATTGCCGATGAGAAGCGCTTTGTTTAAATACATAATTTTTGTTGTTACGGGCAATCTGTTCTTGTCGAACCGTTCCCTATTGGTTGTCTAGGTGAGACAGGGACAGATTGCTCGTGATTACTTTTAAATTGCCAATTCCTCAATTTTTTTATCCAGCTCGAGAGCGGAAGCGGGTGTCAGGGGCGGAGTGCTTTCCGCTTTTTCTTCTTTCTTTGTCCAAGTCGGCGCTGCCGGTCGGCGGCCAACCACGATATTTTCCCGAACCGTTTTGATAATGAGAAAACGAAGCAGTTCTTTGGCTAATTTCAAAGATTTTTCCAGCTCGGCAAGTTTCTCCGGATTTAATTCAAATTTCACCCAGCCGAAATAAGCGGTGTCAAATTTATTCTTTTTATTATCGATGACTTTTTCTATCGAGTAGGCAAGACGGGTGACGCGGGGATTTTCGTCAGAAATCACAACAGCGTTTGATTTTTCCAGAGCGGCCTTGAGATCTCCGACGGCTGCCGCGACTTTGTCTTCCGGCAATGTGGGCAAGACAAGGTAGCCTACTTCGTAAATGCGATTATCGTTCATGTGTTTTCATGTTATCAAAAGCTTTGTTTTATGTCAAAACTACCGTTATTTTTGCATCAAACGAGCAGAAAATGGCAAAAAGAAGACCTCAAGCTCATTTCGTTTTACATTACTTGTTAGTTGAATATCGCCCTTTGAAATAAGTAAATTTCTTAAAATACCGGCTTCGGCAACGGCGCCAGCCGAATCGTTGTTCGTTAAAATTTGATCAATGATTTTTAAGCACTCTTTCCGGCCGACTTCAGATAGATCTTTTTCCTCGCTTTGAAGCCAAGAAAAAGTGCGCATGAGGGCACTGCCGAGATTAGCCATTAGAAATAATGTTGATCTTTGCGACATTTATTCTTTGACAATTTTTTTAAGAATCAAATTAATTTTTTCTCGCAAGGTGGGGTCGGTAATTTCCATCGTGATGTTTCCTTGGTTAGGACGAATATTTATAAGTGAAGTGTATTCCAACCAACCTTCTTCGCCAGGCTTTTTATGAAGATGAATATTGAAGCCCCAGATATTTGACTGCTTGGAACCAGCGCCGATTAAAATCATATTGGCATCCATGTGGTACTCCCCGCCAAAGGCGGCGATTTCTTCTTCAATATCAACCACGCCTTTAATCATGAAATTATAAAATTCTTTGGCCACCTCTTCGAGAGTAGCGAGAGAGATTTCATCACGGACTAGCTCAATGCGCATGAAAACATTATACTACAAGCCAAAAACCCGCTTGGCATTGGCAACAAGCTCGCGCTTCGTGTCTTCGAGGGATATTTTCTTAATTTCGGCAATTCGCCTGACCACCTCTTTGACGTATTGCGGATAACACGTCTTTCCTCGGTAAGGCGCCGGCGCGGCAAAAGGCGCGTCAGTTTCAGAAAGTAGCATCTCAAGCGGCGCGTATTCAATCACCCGGTCATAATCAGGGACAAAAGTAATCGGCCCGGCAAAAGAAAGGGTAAAGCCGATATTTAAAAATTCTTTGGCGATTTCGAGATTGCCGGCAAAGAAATGGCTGTTTCCCGTTACGCCCGGGTAACTTTTGAGAATTTCAATTAAATCACGGTAGGCATCCATGGAATTCTTGCTTGGCCGGCAATGGATCATGAGTGGCAGTTTTAATTCTCGCGCCAGGGCGATTTGTTTTTCAAAGTTTTCTTTTTGCCGCTTTTTGGCATTCTCTGCTTCGCCGCCCCGCCAGCTCCCTC
>DATEUR010000028.1:0-12127 GCA_035583565.1 Minisyncoccota bacterium
ATAAGTCCGATAAGGAAATAAAGCCATTTGTACCGTTTTTGATAAAAGGCAAGCCCCATCGCAATACCGATAGACGCGGAAGCGATAACATGGAGCAAGGTGGCTCCCAAAAAGCGAAGATTACCGGTCAAAAACCCCAAAATCGTCTCGCCGGCAATGGAAGGGTTTAAAAGAAACAAGATGTTTTCAAAGGCGGCAAAACCAAGGGCGGCCGTCATCATATAAATAGGATAGTCGATCGGCTCGTCGGCAAAGCGGCTGCGCATTGCCACTGTCCCCGCCGCAAAATACTTGAAAATCTCCTCAATAGCCGACCAAGCGGCAATGACAAAAACTTGGTTTACGATCAGCCGCTCGGCCAGTTGCTCCAAAGGCAGAACAATATTGACGACGAGCGCGCCTAGAAGAAAAGTAATCAGAAGAAGACCTTTTGGCTCCGGGTCTTCCCGGTCTGCCCGTAGCCAAAACCATAGCCAAATAAGAACCGGCACGATGCCTCCTAAGACCGCTATTAAAATTTTATTGTTGCCTTCCATAAATTATATCTTTTCAAAACATCTTGAGAAAGATTTTAGACTGGCCATTTTTCAATGGCTAATAAATTCGGTTTTTTCATCAATTGCCAAATTTCCTCCGTAACAAAAGGCATAAAAGGATGAAGCAATTTAAGCGACTCTTCCAAAATCATCTTGAGAAGCATTTGGCGGGAATTTTTTTCTCTGGTTTTTAAAACTGTCTTGCTTTCCTCAATTATATTATCAGCAAATTCGTGCCAGAGGTAGTGGTAAATCTTTTCACTGGCGAGATAAAAGCGAAATTCCCCGATGTCTTTAGTCATATCTTTCTTGAGATTTTCAAAAACGTTCCATAATTCTTTGTCTTTTGTGGCCGTCACTTTGACTTCTTCTAAGTCTTCGGTGTTTTCAAGGACAAAGCGGGCAATATTCCATATTTTGTTGGCAAAGTGTTTGTAAGCCCTAATTTTGTTTTCATCAATTTTGCTGTCCGTGCCCGGGGCCGTGCCAACGACGAGCGACATTCGGATAGCATCGGTGCCGTATTTGGCGATCATGTCGAGGGGGTCGACAGCATTGCCTAATGATTTAGACATTTTTTTACCCTTCGTGTCGCGAATGGTGCCGTGTAAGTAAACGGTCTTGAAAGGAATTTCGTTTAAGAAAAAACCGGACATCAAAATCATGCGGGCAACCCAAAAGAAAAGAATTTCATAGCCAGTCTCCAGAACATTTGTCGGATGAAAAGTTTTCAGGTCTTTTGAATCTTCGGGCCAGCCAAGCGTGGAGAATGTCCAGAGAGCCGAAGAAAACCAAGTGTCGAGGGTGTCCGGATCTTGCTCGACGGGGCCGCCGCAGTGCGGGCACTTTTTTACGTCTTCAATGCGGACGATCGGCTCGGCGCACTTTGCCATATCGCCGCCGTGGGCCGGGCCACAGGCTTGGCAATACCAAACAGGAATCCGGTGACCATACCAGATTTGGCGGGAAATGCACCAGTCACGTAGATCGTCTACCCAATGGAAATAGGTTTTTTTAAAATGATCAGGAATAATTTCAATTTCGCCATTTTCAACTGGTTTTCGCATGATCTTCTTAAGCGTTGTTTTTTTATCGAAATGGTCGAATTCTTTACTCGCGGCAATGAACCACTGAAGTTTCGGCAAGGGCTCGATCACGCCATTTGTCCGGTAGGAAAGAGCGACATTGTGGGTGACTTCTTCTTCTTTTTCGAGCAAACTCTCTTTTTTAAGCCACTCAACAATTATTTCCCTTGCTTCCGCCACTTTTTTGTCTTTAAGACCGGGCAGATCAAGAATAATTCTAGCGTATTCATTGATAACCGGAATCATCGGCAATTTATGTCGCTCGGCGATTTCGGCATCAATAATGCTGTGAGCCGGGGTAACGCCAAGAGCGCCGGTACCGAAAGCCGGATCAACGGATTCGTCGCCAACGATTTTTATGTGCAATTTAGCGCCAGCAAAATCGATATCATATTCTTTCCCGATGTATTTTTTATATCTCGCATCGCTTGGGTTGACGGCGACGGCCGTATCGCCAAGTTTTGTTTCCGGGCGAGTGGTGGCGATCGTAATAGGGAATTCTTTGGAATACTTGAAGGTATAGAGTTTGGCTTTTCTTTCCTCATGAGTCACTTCATCATCAGAAAGAGTAGTCTGACCCTTCGGGTCCCAGTTGACGATCCGGTAGCCGCGGTAAATCAGGCCGGCATCATGCATTTTCTTGAAAGCGGTACGGACGGCAAAGCTTCTTTTTTCATCAAGGGTGAAGGCAAAACGGGACCAATCAACCGATGCCCCCATTCTTTTTGTCTGCTTGATAATGGTTTCTTTACTCGCTTCGGCGAATTCGATGATTCGGCGGAGCAGTTCTTCGCGGCCAAGATCTTTTCTTGTTTTTCCTTCTTTTTTATAAATTTCGTTTTCAACTTTAGCTTGCGTCGCGACGGCGGCGTGGTCGGCGCCGGGGATCCAAAGCGTACTGGCGCCCTTCATGCGGTGGAAGCGGGTCATGATGTCTTCAAGCGTGATTGTAAGGGCGTGGCCCATATGGAGAACGCCGGTGACGTTGGGCGGGGGAAGAACCATCGAAAAAACCTCTTTTCGGTCGCCCGGGAGATTATCGGGGTTAAAAAAACCGCTCTCTTCCCAGAGTTTGGAAATCCGGTCTTCGGTTTCGGCGGCGTTGTAGGGTTTTGTGAATTTTTCAGGGAGGGACATAAGAAAATAATAGCATTTTGAAACCCAGTTCTTGTTCTTGACTTTTTGTAAATTTAATGTAAAATGTTTTATGGAACACAAAAATCAAACATAAATTGTTTTTCAAAAATAAAAAAGAATACTATGACTATGGAAGAAATACCTCAAATAAAAGCATCTCGCGTGTTACACTGGACAGGCAGTGTTACGGAAGAAAAATTAGAAAAAATTTCCGCGGACCTTGCAAAGATCAGTTTAGAAAGGAAAGATCCAATTATGCTCGCTCTCTCCAATTTTGGAGGATCCTGCAGCTACGGGTTTGGTTTTTACGATCTGGTGCGGTTTGTTTTAAAACCAAAACTTTTTACTTTAGTTATTGGTTCGGTTGAATCGATGGGAATCATTTTGTTTCTTGCTGCAACAGAAAAAAGGGTGATGACGAAAAACTCCACACTCTTTTTACATGAAACCGGCAAAGAATTGAAAGCTGGTCGCTATTCGAATACAGGGCTAAGAAATCTTTCTAAGGATAATGACAATTTTCATTTGCTCTATGCAAATATTGTGGCCGAAAATTCCAATGGCAATTTATCAGCTGACAGTGTTTTAAAAATGATGCACGAGGAAAAGAGAATTTTTCCAGAGGAGGCCAAAGAGCTTGGCCTATGTGATGTCATTTTATCTGTTTAAACGATTTTGGAGAAACCGCTGTCAAGGAGACAGCGGTTTTTTATTTTGGCTAGTGAAGAGCATGAGCAAGCCGAAGGATTGCTTAGTGTCTGAGCGAAGACAAAATATGTCTTCATATTTACTGAAGCCGCAGGGTGCCGCAGGCCCTGATGGTTCGCAGTGGTGGCATTTTGCTTTTGTTTATAAATCGGAAGTACCCAGCCAAGCCGATCATCACCGAATTATCAACCGAAAGCTCACGCTCAGGGAAATAAACGGTGACTTTTTCGCGAGCCGCCACTTTCTGCAAGGCTTTTCGGATTTGCTCATTGGCCGACACGCCGCCGCCGATAAGAAGTGTTTTAATTTTGTATTTTTTGACCGCCCGCATAGTTTTATAAATTAAAACATCGGTTACCGCATCTTGAAATTCGCGGGCGATAGCAATTTTCTTTTCTTTGTTCAGTCGGCCAAGTTTTTTGACCAAATAAAGCACAGCAGTTTTAAGGCCCGAAAAGGAAAAATCAAAGTCCGGCGATTTTATCATCGGCCGTGGCAATTTGTATTTAATTTTTGACTTGAGTTTAGCCAGGCGCGAAATTTCCGGGCCGCCGGGATAAGAGAGCCCCAAGAGTCTTGCCGTCTTATCAAAGGCCTCGCCGGCGGCGTCATCTCTTGTTTCGCCGATAATTTCATAGGTAAGTTTTTCCTTCACTAAAACAAGCTCCGTATGGCCGCCGGAGATAAGGAGAGCGAGGGCAGGCAGCATTACCGGTTTCAAGCGGGCCTCGCCGAAGGTGATCAAGGAAGAGACGATATGGCCTTCCATGTGATTCGTCGGCATTAACTTGATATCCCAGGCAAGCGCCAGCGCTTTGGCAAAATTAAGACCGACCCAAAGCGCCGGTTCAAGGCCGGGGCCGTAGGTGACGGTGATCAAATCAATATTTGGTTTTGCCGTGGTTTCTAAAAACTTAATCAGCTTTTTACCAAGGACACCCTCCCGTTCTAAAAGCTTTTCAATGTTTTTCTGTATTTTTGGCGAAAGAATATTTGCTTCTTTTTTCAGCAACTTTGCTTCTTTAAGGGTCTTCACAAGAAGAGGGAGGATATTTTTGGCATGTTCCCGCTTGGCCATCGCGGGATAAACCCCGCCATATTTAGCGTGGATTTTTGCCTGGGAAGAAAGATTATCGCCGAGAATTTTAAATTCAATCTGGGGCTTTTTTTCAAGAGCGACAATGCTCGCCGCTGTCTCATCACAGCTTGTTTCAAAACTTAAAATTTTCACCGCTTTATCTTAGCATATCTCTGATCAAAGCAAGGCCGATTAAAATTCAAGATTCAAGAATTGCTAAAATCAGCCCGCTTTGTTAAAATGCCGGGAAGGGGCGGTTAGCTCAGTTGGTAGAGCATTCCCTTGACGTGGGAAGGGTCACAGGTTCGAGTCCTGTATCGCCCATTGGTTTTAAAGTTCTTTTCAATTTTAAAAATCCAAAAAATGGAAAAAAAGTTTTCCCTTTATGATTGCAAGGTTGGCTTTGAGGACAAGGCAGCGGATAAAAAGAAGATTTATCAATTTATTTTTAAGCATCAAACCAACGATGAAGAAAAGACCGGGGTTGTTGTTTTAAGTCGGCCGCAAAGCGCCGCAGTGGAAGAAAATGAGTTTGGTATAAATAAACTCATTAAAAAAAGAAACAACCAGGATTTTCTTGATTTTCGTTTAATTCCAAACCAAATGACCGGGATAAAATCCCGCCATCGGGCATTTGCTTTGTCTGAAGAATGGGCTTGTCTTTTTTGCCGATTGATCGAATTCGGCAAGCCGTTTACCGAAGATTGGGGAGAAGATGAGAAAAAAAATTACACAATAATCAGGCACCAACCTTTTTAAACCGCCCAAAGGCGGTTTTTTATATTAAAAAAAGCCCGCTTGGCGGGCTTTGAATTTTTTTGACTAAATCGCTTTGGGATAAGCAGTGTCGGCAGAGGTTATGAATAATTCAATCATATTTTCTGCGTCTTCCGGAATCAAAACAATGGTGCGGTCTTTTGGGCATTCTCTGATAACATCATTGCCCTCAAGCCAGTTTTTCATCCATCCTCCACAGACCGGACATTGGTATTTTTTCTTTTCTTTAAGGAATCTTTCCTCTTGGCATCTTTCGCATTCATGCATTCCCTGGGAATTTTTTTTGTCAGTTTTTATTTCTCTACACCACTGACAAAGTGTTTTTGGCCTGTTTGGAAAAAGACGGGTAAAAGTTAAACCGAAGACAACAATACTGATAGCGGTAAAAATAATGGTCACGATGAATAGGGTACTAGTGTTTTCCATGGCATAAGATTTAGTTTTTGTTGATGTAAAGAACGACGAGTCATAAACAATACCAAAGAGATAATTTTTGTCAATGAATTAAAAAAGACCTATCGAAAGACAGGTCTTTGTCTCATCCTTTAAGCCACCGCCAAAATATTTTAAAGATATTGATGGTGGTATAAGCTCGGTTGTCCATAAGGATGGTAATTCGCCAGGCAAAATAAAAACCAAAGAAAGCAGCAAAAACAATCATTCTTCCCTCGGCGATATTTTGATAATACCAGCTTGTTATGAAGAATAATAAAAAGGCGGAGATAAGCGTCATCAGGATATGGCTTCGGAGAGGCAGGGTAAATTCACTTGTTTCCTTTAGAGTATCCTTTTTTACAATGTCTTCTTTCAAGACATTGTTGACGATAGCAAGGCCGGTGACGCTATATAAACCGATAAAGAGCGGTAAAACGGTGTCTTTGACTTCTAGACTGCCGGATTTGCTGAAATGGTAAAACCAATTTTGGTGATCGTACCAGAAGTAGCTAAGAGCGGCCGCCAGAATTGCCGCTTCAAAAGCAAGCAGGGAATAGATAGTAAATAATTTTAAAACAGCCAAGAAAAAATTTTTCTTTTTCATCAGTATTTTGTTTTCAAACCTAATGATTTATTACCATAAAATCATAAAAAAGTCAAAATGAAAAAGCCGCACTTTATTTAAAAGTGCGGCAAAATGAGGGGAAGCGATTTATTTTTTCTGTTTCTTTCTTTCCTGTCTGCTTTCTTGTTTGGCGAGATCGTCCCTCATTTCTTTTAATACTTTGTAAAGATTTTTCAGGCGTTTATCTACCTGTTTTTGCAAATCTTTAGCATAAGTAATGACCCAATTGACTTTATCAATGTTTTTCGCGCTTTCAATCAGAAATTTTTCAATTAACTCTCCTTTTTCTTGAGTCAGCAGAATTTCATCATGCTCTTTAAGCAGTACCGAGAGAGAATCTCCTTTTTGGATAATTTTCTGGTAAAAAATGCTGTCTTCTCGGTACATAATGATTTGGGACATTGCCCCAGCAATACCTTGTCCGGGCTTACTGGCGCGTCTTTCTGTTCTTTTGACTTGCGCGTCAATGCCGGATTTATAAGTGCTGAAAAAGGAATTGGCCTTTGCCATTAATTGACCGTGTTTTTTAGGCAAGGTGTCGTTACCTGCATTTTTCGCTTGAATTAAAAACGAGAAAGCAAGAGTCGTGAATCCGAAAAGAAAAAAGTATTTTTTCATTGGTAAAGGGGTTTTTAAAGTACAGTTTATGTTTAAATTCTACAGTTTTTTCCTAAATAAGTCAAGTAGAAAATAAGATTTGAAAATAAAAAACTCCACCCTTAGGCGGAGTTTAAAATATTATGTGTTACCAATATTTAGATACAAGCTACAGACATTTTTTCAGCCGCTGTCCTTTCGGCAGATTCAAAAGATATTTCTGGTCCGTAGTAGATCTCGTAGGCAGTTCTGATGCAGCTTGTGATCTCTTCACGATTAAGATGTGGTTTACGAGACGCTCTGGTGACAATCACTTTATTGCTGATTTTTTGCCAAATGCTGGAGTCACCTGGAACGCTTTTTCTTGATTCTCTTTTCTCCAGTTGATCAAAAAGATATTCCAGAAGAACTGAATTTTCTTCCTTGAGGGAAATGGTTACATCTCGGCGGTTGTAGTTGTCGTTCGCCTCTAATTCAGTCGGATTGTTGCTGTTGGACGAAGAATTGTGCCAATTCATCAGAACATCTCTGTCATGGAGTTTATGGGCAATGGCTTGAAGAAAAAGATTGCGGTGAAATGTCCTAATGAGGGCAATTTTTACTCTTTTTCCACCCCGTTGGAATTCTTCTTCCCTTGTTTCCTGATTAAATGTTTCTTTTGCTAATTCAAAATTTTTGATCATGAATTTAATTCTGATAGCCGAATCTTCGATTACTCCGTAAAATCTCTGTTTAGCCGTAGAATTTTTGTATGACTTAAACAATCTGGCAATGTAACTGGCGAGGATTTCCGTGTCTTTGTCTCCGTGGTTAAAATCGTCCAGAATGCATTCATAATGAGGCAATTCATCAATGTGCAGTTTTTTTGCAATTGTCTGCGCCAGTGATCCGCCATTTAGAGTGGCCAGCGCGTCGTAAGGGCCAACGGGATGACCAAGAATCAGAACATTAGGCGAAAGCAGGTGAGCCGGAATAGGTTTTCCCGGGTCTATTTCCACCACTTTTGCTTTTCCGATTTTTTTGCCATGGACGCTTGCTCCTTCCATTCTCAGAATGTTGAGGGCTATGATTTTTTCTTCTGATTTAATTCCGCCAAAGCCGATCGTCTTGATCTTGTTTGGATTTCTGTTGGTAACAGTAGTGTTTAACATGTATTGTATTGGTTTTTGGTTGCGAAACTCAATGCCCGTTTCGCTTGGGCTTTATTAAAGAACAGGTTTAGGACTATAACAAAAGGCCTCGAGTGTGTAAAGGGGATACTGGCGGTGGGTAGAGGACTCGAACCTCTAAGGGATTACTCCCGCCGGTTTTCGAAACCGGTGCCTTACCATTCGGCACAACCCACCAAAATCTTCCATAAATTCGAATTTTATATTAACATATCTTTTGTTCCTGCTGTTTCGAATTTTTGGCCCCATCGTCTAGCCTGGTTAGGACGTGGGCTTTTCAAGCCTAAAACCCGGGTTCAAATCCCGGTGGGGTCACAAACAGGTATCCACTTTCCGTATCCGATCTTTAGTTTTTATTGTGTTATTATTTAGCCTAAGCGAAACTTGGCTTAATTTTATTTTCTCTATGGCAAAAACACGAATCGCAATCAATGGCTTTGGCAGAATTGGCCGGCTTTTCTTTCGCCGATTGATTGAAGGCAATGATATAGAAGTTGTTGCTATTAATGATTTAGGCGATAAAGACAATCTGATTTATCTCTTGAAATACGACACCGTCTATGGCCGTCTCTCGAAAGATATAAAATCAACAGAAAAAGGTTTCTCGGTCGGCGGTCACGATGTTATCTATTTGCAACAAAAAGACCCGGCCCTTCTGCCTTGGAAGGATTTAAATATTGACATCGTTGTCGAATCAACCGGCGTTTTCGAGTCTTACGAGAAAGCCAGCGTTCACCTAAAAGCCGGCGCTAAAAGAGTGGTAATCACGGCGCCAGCCAAAGACGCTGACGGCCCGATAGGGAAGACTTGTCTTTTGGGTGTGAACGAAGAAGATATGAAAACTGTTAAAATTACTTCAAACGGTTCCTGTACGACCAATGCCGCCTCGCCAGTAATGGCAATTTTATCGGAAAATCCGGGCATCGAAAAAGCAATTCTCAATACGGTCCACGCTTATACGGCAACCCAAAGCATTGTTGACGGACCTTCTCATGGCGGTGATTACCGCCGGCACCGCGCAGGCGCGCAAAACATGTCGCCTTCGACAACTGGCGCCGCGATCGCGGTTGCTAGAGCCATCCCGGCAATAGTCGGAAAATTTGACGGCATCGCGACACGGGTACCAGTTGTTTCCGGCTCTCTTGCCGACATCACTTTTCTCGCCAAGCGCAATACTTCCACAGAAGAGATTAATAAAATTTTGACGGAGGCGGCAAAAGACGCGAGATGGAAAAATATTTTGAAGGTGACTAATGATCAAATTGTTTCCTCTGACATTATCGGCGAGCCATACGGGGCGATTATCGATCTTTCTTTTACTAAAGTCATTGACGGCAATTTGGTGAAAGTCCTTTCCTGGTATGATAATGAAATGGGGTATGCCGCGACGCTTGTCGGCCATGTCTTAAAAGTAGCCGAAAATATTTAATTTATGGATACAGCAAAAACAAAATCAAGAAATCACATCCATACCATTTGTCTTACGCTGATGGTCTTACTTCTTTTAGTTTTTTTCTTTTTACCAATGATTAATGCTGGCTTTTCGAGCAATTGCCAAGAACCGCCATGCCCTAAAGAAAAAGTCACCGTTTTTAAATATTTATTATTGCGAAATAATTAAAATATGAAAATATTTATTGCCGCTGATCATGCGGGCTTTGAATTGAAGCAAAAACTTATTCCTTTTCTGGCCGGCCTCGGTCTTTCGGTAGTTGATCATGGCGCCTTTAAGATGGATCCAGATGATGACTACCCCGATTTTATGAAACAAGTGGCCAAAGATGTAGCCACTGATCCGTCGGGCAGCCGCGGGGTCGTTATCGGCGGCAGTGGTTTTGGCGAAGCAATGGTTGTTAATCGTTTCAAAAACGTGCGGGCGGCTAATTTCTATGGGCCCAAAGAAACGATCCAAGCCGTTGATGTTGCCGGCCGGAAAAGCGCTGATCCTTACGAAATTTTGCGGCTTTCCCGTCTGCATAACGATGCCAATGTCTTAGCCATGGGTAGCCGTTTTGTGACCGAGGAAGAAGCGAAAGAGGCGATCCGGGTATTTCTTGAAACCAAATTTCAAGGCGAGGAGCGTCATCTCCGCCGCATTCAAAAAATCGACTTATGATCGAAATCATTCCGGCGATCATGCCGCAAGACCTTAGTCATTTAAGGGAGGAGGCGAGGCAGGTGGTAAAAAAAGTGGCAACCGTCCAGCTTGATCTTATGGACGGTGTTTTTGTGCCGGCGCGGACCTGGCCTTTCCCAAATGTGAAAAAAGGGGTCGAGGAAACGATAAAAGACGGATTGCCTTTTTGGCGGGAATTAAACTACGAACTGGATCTTATGGTTAAAAATGCTTCCGGGAAAATCGATGACTGGCTTTCATTTTCGCCAAGCCGGCTGATCTTTCATATCGAAGCAGAAGATAATTTCGATATCAAAAAAATTAGAGAACGGGTGGGGGAAGTGGTTGAAATAGGTCTTGCTATAAACACGACAACACCGATTGAAAAAATCGAGCCCTTTATCAAAGACATAAATTTTGTCCAGTGCATGGGTATCGGGAGAATTGGTTATCAGGGCGAGCCGTCAGACACACGAGTTTTTAACCAAATAAGCTCTCTAAAAAGTAAATACCCGGATCTTATTATTTCGGTGGATGGCGGAGTTAATCTTGAAACAGCGAAAAAATTAACCGAGGCAGGCGTGAGCCGATTGGTTATCGGCTCAGCAATATTTGGAAGTGAAAATATTCACAAAACAATCAGCGATTTTCGTAGTATAATTATGGTAAAATCATGAAATACTATTCCTCGCAGAGCACGGATATTTTTCTGCTGAAAAATTCCTCGTGCTCGGCCCGTCGGCCTCGCAAGTCTCTGCTCGGAACATTATTTCATGATTTTAAAAAATAAATGTCATACATTTCCCCACAAAAATTAAAAGAACTGGAATTAATTGCCAATCGAATCAGGCAAGGTGTTATTAAAATGGTGAGCATTGCCAAATCCGGTCATACCGGCGGTCCTTTGGGCATGGCGGATATCTTTACCGCTTTTTATTTTCACGTCTTAAAGCATGATCCCAAAAATCCAATGTGGCCCGAGCGCGATCGGCTTATCCTTTCCAACGGCCATATTTGCCCGGTGCGTTATCAGACGATGTATGCCGCCGGCTATGATATCGCCGAAGAAGAGCTAGGAACTTTCCGGAAAATCGGCTCGCGTCTTGAAGGCCACCCTAATTATCTTCGGATGCCCGCTCTTGAGACTTCCTCGGGTCCGCTTGGTGAAGGGTTGGCGGAAGCGGTTGGTTTTGCACTGGCGGCCCGGTTTGATAAGAAAGAAAAAGATTACCATATTTGGTGTTTAACCTCCGACGGCGAGCACGATGAAGGTATGACTTGGGAAGCGATTAATATTGCCGCTAAATACAAACTTTCTAATTTAACGGTGATCATTGACCGGAATAACATTCAAATTGACGGCACGACCGAGGACGTTTTGCCGCTTGAGCCGCTTTCCGACAAGTATCAGTCTTTCAATTGGCATGTAATGGAAATGAACGGTCACGATATGCAGGAAATTATTTCCACTCTTGAAGAAGTCAAAGCGATCACCGAGCGCCCGACTTGCATTATCGCCAATACTATTCCCGGCAAAGGAGTTTCTTTCATGGAAAATGACTATCGCTGGCACGGCGTGCCGCCCGGTCAGGGCCCGGAAGACAGAGTGCCGCGGGATAAACAGACAGAAATGGCGCTTGCTGAACTTAAAGTGACGGAAGAAAAGATTCTGGCTAGCTAAAATATCATAAAGTATGTTTACTGAAAATTATTTGGATGAAAAAAATATCAAGTGGAAGCCGATGCGCGATGGATCGGGTATTGGCATGATGGAACTTGGCGCGGAGAAAAAAGATATGGTGGTGCTTGCTGCCGACACGATGGAATCCTCCCGAGCTCACTTTTTTGCGGAAAAATATCCGGA
>DATEUR010000029.1:0-13536 GCA_035583565.1 Minisyncoccota bacterium
GGTTGCCGGTCGGCTCGTCGGCAATCAAAAGCTCGGGCTGATTGATAATGGCCCGAGCGATCGCGAGACGCTGTTTTTCCCCGCCGGAAAGCTGGTCGGGGAAATGCCACAGCCGATCCGATAAATTAACCAGATCAAGAACATAGGAAGCATCAGCGGTAATTTCATCATCGGTTTTTCCAGCCGCTTCCATCGCAAAAGCGATATTTTCATAAGCGGTTTTGTGCGGCAGTAAACGGTAATCCTGAAAAACAACGCCGATTCTTTTCCGGAGTTTCGTAATTTGACCGGCCGGCAATTTATTAACCTCCTTTGATTCAAAAAAAACGGAGCCGCTCGTGGGTTTTTCTTCACCGACAATGAGCTTGGTGAGAGTTGTTTTACCGGCGCCAGAATGGCCGATAAGAGCGACAAATTCGTTGTTATTGATGGTGAGGTTAATGTCGTCAAGAATTAATGATTGGTCGTAGAATTTGGAAACTTTGTTGAAATAAATCATAAACTTTTTTCCGCTTCAAGAAACGCTTTAATATTACCATCTCGGAACACACTGTCAACGTCATTTGTTTCGGTATTAGTCCGATGATCCTTGATTAATTTGTAAGGATGCAGGACATAAGAACGGATTTGATTGCCCCATTCGATTTCAGTTGTTTTTGAGACCATTAATTTCTCTTTTTCCTTCTCTTTCGCTTCCGAAAGACGGCGGAAAAGCCTGGCCCGGAGCATGTTTAGGGCAAGTTCGCGGTTCCTTTCTTGGCTCCGCTCGCTCTGCACCGTCACGGAAAGATTAGTCGGCAAATGGATAATTCTGACTGCCGTTTCTCGTTTATTAACGTTCTGGCCGCCGGGTCCGGAGGCTCGCGTAAACTCAATTTTCAAGTCACCGGTCGGGATCACGAAAGCTTCTTCGTCTCCCCGCTCAAACTTAGGCAAAACCTCCACTAATGAAAAAGAGGTATGACGTAACTTCTTGGCAGAAAAGGGTGAGACCCGCACCAGCCGATGAACACCTGATTCATTTTTCAGAATCCCGTAAGCGTTTTTACCGACAACTTCAAAAGTCAGGTTGCGAAAGCCGCCATGATCGTTTTTATTCTGGTGAATGATATCAATCGTGTAGCCTTCATGTTCAGAAAATCGCCGGTACATTTCAAAAAGCATCCGCGAAAAATCTTCCGCGTCGTCGCCGCCAGCTCCGGAAAGAATTGTGATAATGGCGTTGCCGCGATCATACTTTTCCCAAACAGCAAGCTCGGATCTTGTTTTATTTAAATCGCGAACCACCCCTTGCGCCCGCTCTTTATCCTCCCAGAAATTACCCTGCTGCATTTCTTCTTCGAGAGTTCTTATTCTTTGTTTTAGTTCTTCAGTTTTAGTCATATTATATGAGGACATATATCAACAGCGCTCGAACATTATGAAAACAGAGTTTTCCTATACTCCTCGCTTGTTGATGAGCCACCTCCGAGGATCGAACTCGGGACCCCAGCTTTACGAAAGCTGTGCTCTACCAACTGAGCTAAGGTGGCGTAATTCGTGCTTTCAATTTTAACACATTTAGTTTCGTGATTTTACCAAATTTTCTTGACAAAAGCAAAAATTATTGGTATATTGAAATTCGAACCAAATTCTTTTAAACAATGGACACTAACATCCAATCAATCATTGAGAAGCTCGAGAAAGGGCAACATGTCATTCACAAGGTAGACGCTAATGATATGGAACCAGTCATTTTGAAAAATGAACCAATCGTCTTGGAACCCGTCTCTTCAGAAAAGAAACTCAAAAAAAATAATGTTGTTTTCTGTGAAGTGAATGGCCGTTTTTACGTCCATTTCATTACAGCCATTACAACTATGCAGGATAAAAAATGGTTCCAAATTGGCGATCTTCATGGCAGTATAAAGGGCGATGTTACTTTCGAAAAAATTTATGGCAAAGCCATTGTTTTTGGCGAAACGCCCTGTGAAGAATTCATGAAGAAAAATGCTCAAAATTAAATTAAGCTGCAAAAACCCAATCCAAGAGGATTGGGTTTTTCTTTTTGAGCCGTTGCCCGGAATTGAACCGGGGACCTACTCCTTACCATGGAGTTGCTCTACCAGCTGAGCTACAACGGCAATACGTTTGATATCTTAATTTATTTTTTAATATTTGGCAAAACAAAAACCGCTCCTCAGAGCGGTTTTTGTTTGTTTAGCCGATCACCATTAAAGGTTCCGGCGCTTTGAGTTCGTTTTTGGCATCAGCCTTGGCATTCATAAGATAAATGCCGCCGGCGATACCAACAACAAGAACCAAAGCAAGAATATATTTAACCATATATAGAAGCGTTTTAATTTAACTGTTAACTCTTATTTTATAACATATTTGGTTAAATTTGTCAATACCACTCAAAAGACAGGGTTTCGAGATCTTCAAAATCTTGATCGATCATGCTTGTAAAATGCTTATCAATGCTGATTTCAAGGCTCGCGAGCGCTACCCCATTCTTTCCCTTTTCGAGGAGACTGCTCATTTCCCGAAAGCGGTTTTCGATCCGCCTCTCTTGAAAATCAATTTTGGCTTCCGAATTAATCAGTAAATTTTCTTGCACCTCTTCCGCAAAGATTTTGACCGGATAAAGTGCTTCGCCCGGCAAGCTCGATTTGGCTAAAGCCACGCCGGCGGTGCTAAAAACAAACATGAAAACAATGGCGAAAGTAGCTGTATATTTGAGATAGGCAAAAACAGATTGCGGTTTGGCCAACATCCGCAAGTCCGCTTCATCAGCAAAACGCGCGCGTAAGGAAAGTAAAAACTCCTTCCGCACCGGAATTTTCCTTAGTTTCTTCAGCTCTTTAATTGTTTTAAAATATTTAAACATTTTTCATTTTTTCTCGCATCTTTTTAAGACCGCGGTGAATGATAACACTAATATTGTTGGCCGTCTTCTTTGTAATTTCGGCAATTTCCGTCACGCTAAGCTCATCGATAAATCGCCACATGATGATTTGCCTTGTTTCCGTATCAAGTTCCCGAAGAGCGCAGGCGGCCATTTCTTTATCGCAGATAATTTCAAAAGCGTTCTTTTCTTCAACAATAAACTCTCCTTCCGTCTCCACCGTTTCTTCGAGCGAGGCCGTCTTATGACGGCGGTAATAGTCAATAATGAGATTATGAGCGATGCGGTAAAGAAAGGCTTTGAAATTCTTGATATCGTCACCGGCTAGAACACAACGCCAAAGACGAAGGAAGGTTTCCTGGGTGATGTCTTCGGCTAAATCCTCTCGAGACACCCGGAAATAGACGTGGCGAAGCAGATTTTCAGCGTATTTGTCGTAAGCAACAAGAAACCGCTTTTTCGTTGTCATGGCGCTACCTTACTATGGAGACGTCAAAACCGCAAGAATCTTACAGTTTACTCCACCTCTGCCGGCCAATGCTTGCCGGCAAGCATTGCTCTAATTCGTTTTGAATAATTTTCCAAAGGATAATGAATGAGCTTATTTAGTGTCTCCTCGTCAATATCAAGCTCCTTAATAAAGGGCCGGATTTTATTAATCGCAAAAGAAGAAGCATTTCTCTCAGAGCGGAGGATTGTTTGTAGTTGTTCTTCATTTAAATAGATTTTTTCATCATGGCCCTTGGGTTTGGGCAACTCTTCCGCTGAAAGAAAAAAGGGGTCGGTGGCATGACCAATTTCATGAAGCAAAACAACAATGCCATAGGGATTCAAAATATTCTGTTTTAAAAATATGCCGTTGCTACGAGAGTCAAAACGAGAACTTACCCGTGAATCCTCTTTATCAAAAATGACCTTAAAAAAGATTTTGGTTTCCGACACCAAATCTGTGATATTTAAAAATGAGTTTTGATTCTCCAGAGTTAATTTTTTGAGCTCTTTGTATTTTCCTGCCGCAAGATCCATATTCTCAATTAACTGCTGTTGTTTACGAGGAAGCTTCGAAATCTCTTTAGATTTTTCGACAAGCAGTTCTTTTGGCAAAGAGTTATAAGACAGATTGATCTTTAAATCCCCTTTTTCAAGAGTGATCTCCCCGCTCTTACTAAAAGCAACTTCTTGAAAAGGTTTATTAAAGATACTCAAAAATTCCGTTACTTCCTTTTCCGGAAGACTTTGTTTTTCGAGCTTCTTTTCCAGATATTCTTTAGGTTCCATTAATACTTAGTTTTACCTTGTGCGGACTAGTGAATGAAGTGGGAACCGCTATACGACGACATAACGGTTATATTTATATACCGAATTTAAAATAAGATATTTTTTAGCCTAACTATTTTTGTAATAAATTAAAAGAAGACACTATATTATAAAACACTGGATAGTCTATAGAAAATTGTTCGCTATTTGCTGTTACAAAATTTAAAGAGTATAAATTATCATTATATATAAAATCATACCCTAAGGCAGTACCTTCAGGACTACTAGTTGTAGTTAACACTCTTAAATTTTTTCCTCCTATATCCATTGATGATACATTAGATAATTGTGATTGTGGCAACCTATTTTTAGAATCTTTTATATAGTCATCAATTGATGGATAACTTTTCCCATAAGTAACATAAACATTAATCAAAGAATAATTACTTTCCGCACCAAAAACACCTTCCAATAGAACATTGTTGTTATTCGCTATTGCTATTACTTCCTGCTTAATCGATCCGCTATTTTCAGAATACCAATTTAATGGGTAATTTATTGAATATCCGCCTTTTGTACTTGTGTAAACTTTACTTTCTCCACTATTAAGCACACTATCATCTACTGATTTAACAGTTTCGGTGCTTAAGGATAGATTTTTATTTTGTAGGAAGTAATAAATGCCTCCTCCTAGAGCAAAAAGAATTACAACTACGATAGATGCCAGTTTCCAATGACTTTTCTTTTTTAGAGGAGAAGAATAACTAGGCATTGGAACATTAGATACTGGAGCAATATTTTTAAAACCTTCCTCAATATCTTGCAGGTTCCATCCATTAGCCAAAAGCTCTTTAGATATAATTTCTTTATTTGAGCCTTTTTGTAATTGCAATTTTATAAAATCAAGTAATTGTTGGTTGGTCATAGCTTTTATTATACTAGTTTTTAAGTCTAATAGGTATGTAGAAAAAGAACCATATTTCTATGGTTCTTTTTCGATGCGCGGTCGAAGGGATTTGAACCCTCGATCTCTGCCGTGACAGGGCAGCGCTTTAAACCAGCTAAGCTACGACCGCAAATTAATTTGCGACAGGAAGGATTATAAGACTAAACAGCCAAAATTGCAACGAAGTTTTATGCCGAGGGTGGGACTCGAACCCACGACCTGACGCTTATGAAACGTCCGCTCTAACCAACTGAGCTACCCCGGCAAAGATAAAGAGGAAACAAAATTATTTTTACCAAATTTTTGACAAAAAAGAAAGAAGGTTGCAATTTTCTCGATTTTGACTAGTATAAGAAGTCGCGGGATAGAGAAGTAGTATCTCGGAAGGCTCATAACCTTCAGACTCGGGTGCAATTCCCGATCCCGCAAAATTTAAACTGCTTTAGGCAAAATTTAAAATGCTTTAGAACTAAACCACCACTCCTCCGCCAATACACTCCTCCTTGTTATAAAGCACAAGCGACTGCCCAGGTGCCACGAGCACCGGTTCTAAGAATTTAATTTCGGTCATTTTGCCGACTTTGACTACCTTTGCTTTTTTTAATTGGCCAAGGTGTCTAATTCGGGCTAAGTAAATCTTGTTCACTTTTGGTTTGCCGGTAATCCAATTAGTATCCTTAATGAAAATCTGTATTTTTTCACCCATCTTCGGATTATGAGAAACAGTTAAGGTATTATTTTTAATATTTTTCGCAATAATGTAATAGGCGCTATCGGTTGGAGTTTTCTTGGTAATAACAAAGCCGTGCCGTTCGCCGAGGGTGTAAAAGTAAGCCCCTTCGTGAATACCGATTACTTCCCTTTTTTCATTTAAAACATTTCCATTTTTAACTTTAAGATAGTTTTTCAGAAAATCTTTGATGTCAAACTCGCCGAGAAAACAAATGCCTTGGCTGTCTGGTTTCGCGGCGGTCGGCAGGCTGGCTTTTTTAGCCATTTTCCGGACGTCTTTTTTAAGATAATCGCCAACCGGGAAAAGGGTGTGTTTTAATTCTTTTTTTGTAAGCGGCCAAAGAAAGTATGATTGGTCTTTCGTTTTATCTTTTGCTTGATAGAGGGTATTGTTTTTCAAGCGAGCATAGTGACCAGTGGCGACATAATCAGCGCCACGCGCTCTCGCTTCCTGAAAGAAAGCGCCAAACTTCACGAATTTGTTGCACATCACGTCGGGGTTGGGAGTTCTCCCCTTTTCATACTCGCGGATGAGGTAATCAGTGACTTCTTTTTTATAAACCTTTTCAAGATGGAATTCGAGAAACGGAATGCCAATTTTAGCGCAAATGCGAATGGCGTCGCGGCGGTCAATCGGATATGGGCAAGGAAAGCCCGGCGGGTACCAGGATTTGATGAAGACACCAACAACGTTATAGCCCTTTTTTTTGAGAAGAAGAGCGGCGACAGAAGAGTCTACGCCGCCGGAGAGACCAACAAATACGGTTTTTGTCATAATTACGGCAAACTCATCAATTTCTTGAAAACATCGAAGGTGGCCCGGGCGTCAGCAAGCGCCGTATGGGCGTACTTGTAGTCAATGCCAAACATGCCGCAGAGAAACCCGAGCGAATACTTCTGGGTGTCGCCGTTTTTGCCAAGCTTGGCGTAAGCGATGCTAATCGTGTCGAGCTTGTGGTAATGCATCAGATTCGGCACGCCGGTTTTTGAGAAAGCTTTTTGCAAAAAAGAAAAGTCAAAAGTAACATTGTGGCCAACCATAATCGCGTCTTTCGCTTTCTCGGAAAAAATCTTCATTGCTTCCGGAAGGGCTAACGCAAAAACCCAATTGGCCGGATCAAAGCGGTTAATCCGGAGCGCTTCCGGTTCCGCCACGGCCAAGTTTTCCGGCTTCACTTTAATTTCAAATTCATCAATTATTGTTAAATCGGGTTTGGCGATAACGCCGCCAATCTCGATTATCTCCTGAATATCCGGATTAAGACCGGTGGTTTCAATGTCAATGAAAGCTAAGTTTTTTTGATTCATAAATATTTTCTTTTATTCGCCACATGTTCATTAAAAGTTTTGGCATAATGGACTTTTCCTTTTTTGTCATGAAGATAATAAAGATAAGGCGAATCTTTCGGGTAAAGAGCGGCGACAATCGCATCGAGGCCGGGATTATTGATCGGCCCCGGCGGCAAACCTTTATTGCGATAGGTGTTATAAGGCGAATCGATATTAAGATCATCTTTGGTGAGCTCGGCGCTCGCCTTGCCGTTGATGTAAAGAAATGTCGCATCAACTTGAAGGGGCATGCCCAGCGAAATACGCTTCCAAAGAATACCGGAGACAATTTGCCGTTCATCGCCGTTAAGTGATTCTTTTTCGATAATTGAGGCCATGGTGATAATTTCGTTTAAAGTGTGGCTGGATTCGGCGATTTTTTCCTCAACTTGCTTTATTTTATTTTGGAAATTGGCCGCCAGTTGCCCGACAATAACGTCCGGCGCGGCATCAAGAAAGAAAAGATAGGTATCCGGAAAAAGAAACCCCTCCTTCGGTTCCGCTATCGCCAAAAATTTTTTCTCATCAAAATCCTGTATTTTCGCCGAGAGGACAGCCGCCATTTCGCGCGTTGTCATGCCTTCAGGAAAAACCACTTTTATCGGAGCGAGATTATGCTGCCAGCGGATAAGCCGCCAAGCCACGTGGAACGAGTTAATCGGTTTTTCAAAAAGATAGTTTGAGGCAAGCACTCCTTTCTCGCCGCCAAGCATGATAACAAACATTTCAAAGAGAAACCGGGAACGAATAATGCGCTCCTCTTTCATTACTTTGGAAATTTGCCGTAAAGGCATGCCTTCGACAACGGCAATGATTTTTCCGCTTGGAAATTTGAAAGGCGGAGCAAAAAAGAAAAAATAGGCCATAAACACGCCGAAAACCGCCAGGCCAATTTTTATTTTAAAATTTAATTTCATATCGGCAAATTGGTGGGCGGCTCGGCTTTTTTGGAAAGAATTCTTTCAAAAGTCGGCGTTTCCAAGACCCGACCCGGAAAATGAAAAATCGTCGCTAATTCTTCGGAATTCAAGACAAAAGGAGTGCGATTTTGCGGTGTATAGAAATAAGACCGCTGCCGATAAGCCCGCAAGAGCTTTTTTTTCAGACGAGTGCTCCGCATTTTGCCGATATCCTGCCAAGGAAAATCATAACCGGTTTTTAAACCAATTCCAAAGCCGTTGGAATTTGGGGCGCTGTACTGCCTAAAAGTTCCGGTCATGCCGGTAATATTAATGGGGTCGAAAGCCTCTTTTTTGGCGAGATAAATGGCGCGGATGCCGACATCAAAAGCCAGCTTCCCGAGCGCTAGATCGATCGAAGTAATCGCCTTTTGCTCCGACATCGTCATCTTTGATCCTTCCCCACCGTATTTTGCTTTAAGCTCTTTGATCAAATCCTTTCCAGCGTCCATAAAACTTTGTTTGCCAAACAAAGACCCCTTTTTATGGAACCGTTCCGTGGCCGCCCTAATCAAAATTTGCATCCAAACATAGTTGCCTTGTTTAAGAGAACCGAAAAATTCCACCGTCGGTGTGATTGGGTCAATTTTTTGCTGTTCCTCGAGACTGCCAGTCGCCCGATCAAGACCGTAGTCGATATAAGTTTTGATCGGATAAGGATCCGGTTTGGTTAATTTAAATTCACAACCCCACATTTCAAATCCGCCGTCTTTGACATAAACGGGAAATTGTTCGGTGTAATCAGGCGCCTCTTTAATTTCCGCCTGCGGGTATTGGGAATAAATTTGGCTTTCAACCAAATTGCGGTAATTTTGAGGGATCCGAATTAAAAAGAAAATATTTCCTTCAAGGGAAACAATTTCAAGAGAAAACCATTGGCGGACTTTCCCTTCCCACCAGCGGTTATACCAGGTGCCGGTGCCGCCGCTTTGATGAAAAGCGTTGATAAGAACAAGCTCCATCGCGAGTGGCGACTTGAAAACTTCTTTCGGAATACGCACTTCCAAAAGCACCCATTTGAGAGAATTGATAAAAGCCCGATTAATAAATTGAATCCAAACTTTCCAAGCCAGCAAGGCGAGAAAAAGAGCGGCCGCAAGCGGCAGGATGGCCTTGAGAAATGGAAAAGCGGCGGTGAAATCAAAAGTGGGTCCTAGGGGCATTAACGTTTATTCTAGAACTTTTTTGACTTCGATGCCAGCAAGTAGCCGCGGAAAACTTGCCTGCCTCACCTAAGGAAAAGGGGGTCAGGAACCTTTTTGGCTCCGCTTAATAGCCGTTCACCAAAAAGGTACCTAACCCCTAAAAGCCGACATTACATCGGTAGAAGTTAAACTTCCACAAAAGCGCCGACGAGAAACGCGGCGGTGACAAGTCCGATAAGGATAAGAAGGGCGTTAGCAAACCCTTTCATAAATTAATTAAACAATCGTAAAAAGGCCTTCGCGATTTTTGCGGAAATATTTAGGATTTTGAAGATTGACGATAATCGTGTTTTTCTCAACAAATCGCTCCTTAAGCACGCGGTCAATGATTTCCTCACGGGAAAGCTGGCCTTCCTTTTTTAAAATGTCGGAAATAACTTCGCGGACAACACCTGGCCGATAGCCCCATTCAGTGAGAGCATATTTGCCCCGGCCGACGATAACAAAACGCTTGTCTTTGATAAGTTCATTATGACAAGTGGCGGCGTTGGTCTTTCGGCCGAAAATTTCGGCCACCGATTTGGCCACCTCCGTGAAATGAAGCGGCGAGCCATGGCGGCGCAAAACAAGATGAGCGTAATCTTTAATGCCCTTCAAACGGATATGAGGGGCGTCACAAAGACCCCATTCGCCTAAGGTGTTGCAGGCGACTTGTTTGGAGATGGCGAGCCAGGAACGCGCCGCATTGTCTGAAACATTGCTAGTGGCACTCTTAACGCAATTCATGATTTTTTTCATTAAATCTTCTTCGGTCATAATATTATCGTCCTCAAGATCGGAATGGAATTTGCGGAGTCCGTCCTCAATTTTATCCGCCAAGTTTTCATCGATCGTCCAACGATCTTTAAAATCTTCATCTTCCTGGCGGTTATAAAACTCCGGGCATAAAATTAAATAAAAAGTAAAGTGGTTTTGTGTTTCCTTGTCCTTAGCAAGTTGATTAAGAAGGTCTTCAGTAGCAACAAGACCGCCGGTTGAATCAATGTAATCTTTAAGTTCATCGATATTTGTTTTTTCTTTCGCGTAAAAATCGCTCTTTCGCAAAGAGTTGAGAGCGGCCGACTCGATTTGACGGACCCGTTCGCGGGTAATCGTGTATTGCTTGCCGATAGCTTCCAGAGTTTTCGGGTCGCGGCCATCAAGGCCAAAACGAGAAACCACGACATCATAAGCGCGATCGTTGAGGGCGCTTAAAATCCGCTTAGTTGTTTGTTTTGGTTTGAATGAAATAATGTTCATTTTCTTAAGTTAAATTGTGCCACTTTTAATACGGAAAGTCAAAGGAAAAATGGGGGTAATTCCGGTGTTTTCCATAATAACAGAAAAACCGGCTTTTGTAAAGGCTTTCGGGAGTAACTGCTCACACCTGCTTTATCTCACCTAAGGTTAGCTTGCAATAGTACTGGCTTTCCGAACCGTTCCCTATTGGTTTGTCTAGGTTAGGAAAGCCAGTACTATTGCAAGCCGGGAACGGTTCGAAAAGCAGGTGTGAGCAGTTACTTTCTGGACGGTCACTAGAGAAGCCGGGTAATGTCGTTATAAGTCACCAAAATCAGAAGAAAAATAAGGAGAATAAAGCCCAAAGTGTTTGCTGTATTAATAATTTTGGGCGATAAGGCGCTGCCTTTGATTCGCTCAAGCAAAATCACGAGCAGTCTTCCCCCGTCAAGCGCCGGGAATGGCACTAGATTGATAACGGCAAGATTAATGGAAATAAGCGCGGTGAGGGAAATCAGGTGGACGATGCCAAGCTCGAAGGCATCGCCGACAACGCCGACCAGACCCACCGGGCCGGTCAAGGAATCGAGTTTGGCTTTGCCGATGAAGGCGTCACGGACCAAAGAGCCCAGAACAACCGCCGTTTCTTTGGTTAAAAGAGCGGTGCGTTTCAAACCTTCGCTGATGGCAAGATGAGGCGGCAACTTTTTAACGCCGACAAGCGCGAGTGATACGCCGATGCCGGCCTTGCCGGCAAGCACTCCTTTGATCGGCGTGATGGAAATCGTTTCTTTCTTTCCTCCTCGCTCGATCATAATGCCAATTTCCTTATTTTGATGAGCGGCAACAAAATTTTGTACGGAGCTTTCAGTCAATTCACCAACGGCGCCGCCGTCAGAAATGGCGGTTATTTCGTCGCCGGCTTTGAGCCCGGCGAAATCAGCCGGTGAATCGAGCAAAACACTGGTGATGAGAAGCGAGCGATCAGCTACGGGCGTACTTTTATCAACCGCCACCGGCATCCCAATCATGAAGCCAGCTGAAAAAAGGATCCAGGCCAAGAGAAAGTTAAAAACAACACCCGCTACCACCACCACCGCCTGCTTCCAAGGTCGGGCAATGGCAAAACTTCGAGTGAAATCCTCTTTTTTAACAGTTCCGGCCAAACAATGTTCGGCAAGATCCGCTGGATTCTCACCCAAAATTTTCACGAATCCCCCAAAAGGCAGGGCGTTAAAAGAATATTTTGTTTCGCCTTTCCCCCAAGAAAAAAGGCGAGGCGGAAAACCAAAGCCAAATTCTTCGACTTTCATGCCCGAAAGCTTGGCCATCGCGAAATGGCCAAATTCATGGACAATGACTAAAACGAGGAGGACAATAAAAAAAAGTGGAATTGACATAAATTTAGATCATTAATTCCGCCTCCTTCTTTTTATAGGCGGCTTCTAAATTTTTATTAGCTTCGTCAACCAATTTTTGCAGATCGTCTTTCAGGCGGTATTTATCGTCTTCACTAAGCTTCCTTTCCCGTTCTTTTGCCTGCACATCCGACCAGACCTTATCGCGGTCACCGCGGATAGTAATCCTCGCTTGTTCGAGTTTATCTTTAAGAAGTTTCAAAATTTGCTGTTTGCGTTCGGTCGTCAAAGCCGGGAAAACAACCCGCAGGCCGTTGTCGTCGGCAATCGCCGAAACACCCAAATTCGAGGCGGTGATGGCCCGTTCGATTTCTTTGACGAGACTCTTATCCCAAGGCACCACTCGCAAAGTCTTCGGGTCTTCACTGGCAATGGAAGCGGTATTCCGAAGCGGTTGCGGCGCCCCGTAAGCGCTGACGATAACAGCGTCAAGTAAACTAACGTTAGCCCGGCCGGTATGGAAATGAGAAAATTCGTTGGCAAGCCAAATATTGGCTTTCTTAAGTTCTTCCTTAAAATTGTTTAAATTGTAGGCCATTTGTTTAATCGAGATTTAACGCCAGATGTTCAAGTATCATTTTAACCGATGCGCCCCGGTTTTTCAAGAAGGATTTGCTCGCCCAAAGCTCTTCGTAAGCGGAGATCGGCAACTTTTTATTTTTCATTGCTGATTCGAGTCCGGCCACAAGCTCAATCGCCTTTTGTCGGTCGGCTTCCTTCGTGAAAGTTTTAATAAAATCAAGCCTCTTCTTTTTATCAAACTCCAAGAATTTTTCTGCCTCGGCCAGAAGCGCTTTCTGCTTGCCGCGAATAACAAAAAAACGGGATTGCAGTGTCGGCAAGACAGTGTCAACAGCCGGTAAAATAATGAAAAAATGATTCCCCGGCGTCGGCTCTTCGAAGACTTTAAGAAGGGCCTGCATCGCTTCCAAAGTGAGATTATCGATTACAAGGATAAAGAAACGCCTGCCGGTGAAACTCTTCTCGCTTTGGATGACTTTGAGCTCGCGCGCGTCATCAATGCCGAAAGTTTCATAGGTTTGATAAAAAAGATCAGGATTGCCTTTCGTTTTAATTCCAAAGCTCGAAAGATTCGCGAAAATTTCTTCGGCTTTATCCAGACCGCCTTCAATAAGGTAGGCGTGGTGGAGGTTTTCTTGGTCGAGGGTGAGCATCTTACTTGCTGATCACTACTTTCTTGTAGGTGTCGAGGTGCTCTAGGGCGACGCCGGTGCCGTGAACAACCGAAAAAAGCGGATCGTCGGAAAGGCGGGCCTTGACCCCGATCTTTCTGTAAATAAGTTCCGGGAAATTGCGAAGCTGTGAAGAGCCGCCAGTCATAATAATGCCTTGATCAATAATATCAGAAGCAAGTTCCGGCGGCGTCAATTGCAAAACATCTTTCATCGCCCGAATCATTGTCCGCAGTTCGGTATCGATAGCCCGGACGATTTCATTGGTCGAAATTTGAATTTGGCGTGGGAGACCGGTGATAAAATCCCGGCCTTTGATCGTTGAGGCCAGTTCGTTGTCGAGCGGGATCGCGGAACCAATCCTGATTTTTACCTCTTCAGCCGTCCGGTCG
>DATEUR010000030.1:0-21841 GCA_035583565.1 Minisyncoccota bacterium
TCTTTTATCGCTTCACCCAAAAAATTTTCTATTAGCCGAGTCCCGGTCATACTGTTGCCGGCCACGATAGACATTCCTTTTTTGAGATGACCGCTTTTTATAATAAGGGTGGCGGAAATGCCGCGTTTGGGATCAAGATGAGATTCAATGACGACGCCTTTGGCCGGCTCGGCAGGGTTTGAGGTGAAATTGGCAAGTTCCGCGACAATCGAAATTAATTCAAGAAGTTCCGGCACGCCTTGGCCTGACTTAGCGGAAATTTCCATATGAGGCACTTGGCCGCCGAAGCCCTCCAAATAAACTCCCGCTTCAATGAGTTGATTGATTGTTTTTTGCGGGTCACTGCCGGGTTTATCAATTTTGTTAATCGCGACAATAAACGGTAAATTATTGGCTTGGATAACTTTGATCGCCTCAAGCGTCTGCGGTTTGACGCCGTCATCGGCGGCCACAATCAAAACGGCAATGTCGGCGCTTTGGCCGCTGCGGGCGCGCAATTTCGTGAAGGCTTCATGGCCGGGCGTGTCAAGAAAAGTTATTTTTTTACTATTACGCGCGACCTCATAAGCGCTAACTCGTTGCGTAATGCCGCCCACCTCTTTTTCAACAATATTGGTTTTCCGAATATAATCGAGCAATGATGATTTGCCATGGTCGACGTGACCCATAATAACGACCACCGGCGGTCGAATTACCACTTTTTCATTATTTTTTTTCATATCTTAAAGTTTTGCTTTTTTGATTGCCTGCTTCTCCTCGGTCGAGAGCTCATATTCGGAGCCGAGCTTCAAAATTGGCTTGGCGTAAACGGCCGTTTTTTCCCGAGCGTAAAGGCTTGATAAAACAACCCCGTCGCCGTTTTCATTGAGGAGTGCCACGGCGAAACTTTGATTACTGCCGCCGTCGGCAAAAGGATTGAAGCGGATCGTGGCAATTCCGCGGAGACACTGCTTGGCCTTTTCCTCCAGAATCGCAACCTCTTGGTTTAGTTTTTCTTTTTCCGCTTCGATTTTTTTAACTTGGTTCGTGAGATCATTGATATGACCTTCGAGGTCAACCGCCTTTTTTCCCTTGAAAAAAATGCCAAAGCGGCGCCATAAGAAAGCCACCGCGGCGGCAAGCAGGATAAAAAGGAACGCTAAAATTGCGATAATGAATGTTTGCGTAGTCATAGTCAGGAAGTAATATATAATACAACAATAATATGGCAAAGCAAAGCATTTATCTCGATCACGCCGCCGGCGCGCCGATTGATAAAGAAGTAGAAAAAATCGTTTTTGATGCAACGGCTTTTTTTGCCAATCCCTCCGGTCTTCACGAAGAAGGGATTGCTGTTCGGCAAAAAATCGAAGAAGCCCGGAAACAAATTGCTTCTTCAATCGGAGCTACTGCCGCCGAAATTATTTTTACCGGAAACGGCACGGAGAGTAACAATCTAGCGCTTCGCGGTCTTCTTAGCGGCAATCGTCAACAACACATCGTGACTACCAATATCGAGCATTCCTCTGTTCTCGAGACTTGCCGCCAATTGGTCAAAGACGGCGTGGCTGTCACTTTCGTGCCGGTTGAAAAAAACGGCATTGTTGATCCGAAAAAAATTAAAGAAGCCCTGCAACCGAATACGATTTTGGTTTCTGTTATGCATGCCAACAACGAGATTGGCACTATTCAGCCGATTGGCGAAATCGCGAAAATTATTCGGGCCTTTCGAAAAGAAAAAAATGGGGCTTTACCGTATTTTCATACTGATGCCGTCCAAGCTTTTAATTATCTTCCAACCAATGTCGAAAAACTCGGGGTTGACCTTCTGACTCTTAATGGTTCAAAAATTTATGGTCCGCGAGGAATTGGCATTTTATACAAAAGAAAAGGGACGCCACTTGAGCCGATTCTATTCGGCGGCAATCAGGAAAAAGGTTTGCGGCCGGGGACCGAAAATACGCCGGCGATTTTAGGCTTGGCTCTCGCGGCAAAAATTACAGCTGCCTTAAGAGAAAAAGAGAGAGCAAGACTGGCAGAGCTGCAGGATTATTTTTTAAAAAAATTGGAGGAATCCGGCCTGCCTTTTGCTTTAAACGGCGATCGGGCCAGCCGCTTGCCGAACAATGTCAATATATCAATAGCCATTCTTTCCGGCGATATCTGGGTAATCGAGCTTTCCGCGCGGGGGATTGCTGTTTCTTCAAAGAGCGCCTGTAAAGAAGGCAGTGACGCCGAATCGTACGTCATCAACGCTCTTGGCGGCCGGAGCCGCGAGAGTCTCCGTTTTAGTTTTGGCCGAACGACTCGGGAAAATGATATTGACGCCGCGATTGCCGCCCTTCGCGATATTTTTGACAAATATGCTAAAATATAGGATATGCTAAAAGTAAGAAATAAAAAGAATGGAAAATCTCACTAAAACTCAAGTCATTCTCTTAGCTATTTTAATCAGCTTTGTTGTTTCCATTGCCACTGGTATCGTGACGGTCGCCCTTCTTGAGCAGACGCCGGGCGAAGTGCCACAGACAATCAATCGAGTGATCCAGCAGACAATCGAAAAAGTTTCCCCGACGGAAACCAAGACCATCATCATTAAAGAAGAGGATCTTGTGGTTGAAGCAATTGAAGCAAACCAAAAAAGCCTTGTTTCTCTGATTAAGAAAAGTGACGCCGGACCGGAAAATATCGGCCTTGCGTTTGCTATTTCCAAAGATGGACTACTCATTACAGAAAATAAAAATTTTGAAGACGGCAACTATTTCGCGATTATAGATGAAAAAGAATCGGAAGCGAAATTTGTCACGAACGACCGCCGCGGCTTCTCGGTCTTCAAAACTTTGCTCCCTAAAGACACTTTTTTTTCAACGCTGACCGATTCAGACAAATTGCGGGCCGGCCAGACCCTTATCTTTATCGGCGAGAATATAGAGCGATCGACTTTTATCAAATGGATAAAACTGACACTGCCACCGGAAATCGAGGGTGGGGAAGAGGTTTTTTTTGACGTGATTAAAGTCTCGGAAACGCCGGTAAGCAGTCCGGCTCTCGTCATCGATCTTCTAGGCAAGGCCGTTGGTATTGTCGTAAAAATCAATGAAAATGCGGTTATTTTGCCCTCGAGTCTTATCAAAGATAGCTTAAAGTAAAATTGATTTGACTTTTTACTAATCCATTGTAAAATATAATAAAAATGCCGCCAATTAACCAATTTACAACGAAAGCCAAAGAAGCCATAATGCGCGCTCATCAGCTTGCGATTGAGCGCGGGCAGAATCATGTCAATAATTTTCATCTCCTGACCGCTCTTCTTCTTCAGGAAGAATCGATGGTCCTTGCCATTCTCGATAAACTTGAAGTAGATACTGTTTTTCTCACTGATGTTTTGCTTGAGCGCCTTGAGACGCCGGAATCAAAAAGTGTTCTGACGCCTTCCTATCAGGTCTACATCACGCCCGACCTCGGCCAGGTTTTTGAATATTCGGTAAAATTTGCGAATTACATGCGCGATGAATACGCTTCGACCGAACATTTATTCATCGCGCTTCTTGATGTCCCTTCTGATGCCCGCGACCTTTTGGTAAAGTTTCGATTAAACAAAGAAACAGTTTTGCGGGTGCTTGAAGAATTGCGCCGCAATACGGCCAGTGTTGAAGTGCCGAAAAAGTCTCGGCTTCTGACAAAATATTCCCGCAATTTAACGGAGCTCGCTAAAGAAGACAAACTCGATCCAGTAATCGGCCGCGATACAGAAATTACCCGCATTATGCAGATTCTTTCTCGCCGCACAAAAAACAATCCGATTTTGATCGGTGAGGCCGGCACGGGTAAGACGGCGGTAGTGGAAGGTCTGGCCAGTCGTATTGCCAAAGGTGATGTGCCGGAATCGCTCAAAGACAAAGAAATTGTTTCGCTTGATCTCGGCTCACTTGTCGCGGGTACTAAATATCGCGGTGAATTCGAAGAGCGCCTCAAAGGCATCATGCGGGAGATTGCGCGAGCGGGCAACAAAATTATTCTCTTTATTGATGAAATACATACCCTTGTCGGCGCTGGCGGTAGCGGGGACAGCGGCACTCTCGATGCTTCAAATATGTTGAAACCCGCTCTTGCCCGAGGTGAAATGCGGGCGATTGGTGCGACAACGCTCAAGGAATATCAAAAACATATTGAAAAAGATTCGGCGCTGGCTCGGCGCTTCCAGCCGGTTTATGTCGACGAGCCCGGCGTTCCCGACGCCATTGCGGTGCTCCGCGGCCTTAAAGAAAAGTATGAGCTTTACCACGGTGTTCGGATTACCGATGACGCGATTGTGGCGGCGGTTAACTTGAGCACCCGTTACCTGACCCAGCGCTTCCTGCCGGATAAAGCTATTGATTTGATTGACGAAGCTTCCTCGGCTCTGCGCATGGCGCTTGAAAACAAGCCGGAAGCGCTTGAAGAAACCGAACGCAAAATCACCCGTCTTGAAATTGAGCGCGAAGCTCTGAAAAAGGAAATTGAAAGCGGCACGGAAGAAAAGAAAAATAAAGTTCGCATCAAAGAAATTGAAAAAGAAATTGCCAATTTTCGGGAGAAGACACGGGAACTCGGCTTGCGCTGGCAATCGGAAAAAAATCTTTTGGTTGAAATTCGGGCGATTAAAAAACAAGTAGAGAATCTTCGTTTTGAAGGAGAATCGGCGGAAGCAAGAGCCGACTTGGCGCGGGCCGCTGAAATCCGTTATGGCAATATTCCCACGCTCAAAAAGGAACTCGAAACGAAACTATCGAGATTAAAAAAACTCCAAAAGAACCGCCGGATTTTGCGGGAAGAAGTAACAAACGAAGATGTCGCCGCGGTTGTTTCGTCTTGGACCGGCATTCCGCTTTCTAAAATGATTGAAGAAGAGCGCGTGAAGCTTGCCCGACTGGAAGAGGAGCTCAAAAAGCGCGTTATCGGCCAAAATGAAGCCATTGGCAAAATCGCTGATGTTGTCCGCCGCGCCCGCGCCGGCATTGCTGATCCGAATCGCCCGATCGGTTCGTTTATTTTCCTTGGGCCATCTGGCGTCGGCAAAACCGAGCTAACCAAAGCCCTGGCTCAATTTATGTTTAACGACGACAAAGCGCTCATTCGGGTTGATATGTCCGAATACGTTGAGCGTCACTCGATTTCCCGGCTTATCGGCTCGCCGCCGGGCTATGTCGGTTACGAAGAATCAGGGCAATTGACGGAAGCCATCCGTCATCGCCCTTACTCCGTTATTCTTTTTGACGAAATTGAAAAAGCTCATCCAGAAACACTTAATCTTCTTTTGCAAGTTCTTGACGATGGCCGTTTGACTGACGGCAAGGGCCGGGTTGTCAATTTCAAAAACACGATTATTATTATGACTTCAAATCTCGGCTCTCAATTTATCGAAAAAATGGAGAGCATCGGTTTTTCCCATGGCGGCGTGGCTGGTAATTACAATCAAATGAAAGAAAAGATTTTGGAAGCGCTGAAAGAACATTTCCGGCCGGAATTTCTCAATCGGATTGATGAAATCATTGTCTTTGACGTGCTCTCTGACAAAATTTTGTCAGAAATTGTCCGGCTTCGCATTGAAGTGGCCGAAAAACGCCTCTATGAGACCAAAGGCATTAAGCTTGTTGTTGATCCGGGTGTCCTGCCGTTTTTGGCAAAAGAAGGCTATGATCCGCACTACGGCGCCCGGCCGCTTAATCGTTTAATTCAAACCAGAATTTTAAATCCGGTAGCCACCGGCATTATCGCCGGCGAGATAGGGCAAGGGGATACGGTCTTCTTGGCAGTCAAAAACGGCGGTTTCATTCTCGAAACTAAAAAAGAAAAGAAAAATAAAGTCAAAAACGGCATCAAAACTAAAGCCAAAGTCATCGCTTAATCATTTGTGGTTGCTCATTAAATGTTGTTGGTAAAATATGCAAAGGTATTGTATATTACGCTTACGCGCAGGTGACGGAGTGGTCAATCGTACTTGGCTGTAAACCAAGCGCCCTTTGGGCTACGGAGGTTCGAATCCTCCCCTGCGCACCATAATTTGACAAAAGCTCTATTTTATGATATTCTTTTGACCTAGTACTTTTAAATGTGTTTTCAGGCGAAGCTGACGGCCTAATATTAAACAGACAGCGCATTAAAAACAAAAACCAATGAAGAAAACTATCAGGAGATTCGCAACCTCAAAAGAGCTGCGAGCTTACCGGCTTCACGAAGCCAGTCAAAATTTTCACACCATTGGCACTCATTTCGATGCCCATGTGGACGAGGCGGTTGCCATTATGTTTCTCAAAAAAACATTTTATGGAAACAAAATGTTCCCCGGCATCGTAAACGCAGCGATTATTCAAGGTTTTGACGACAAAGGCCTGTCGGCAACCGAGTGGGCGAAAAAGGGAGTACTGCTTGTCGGTATCGGAGAAAAAAATCCTTTCAATGAGCATACTACTCTCGAAAACGCCGGCTTTTCCGAAGAGTGTGCCACCACCCTAGTGGCAAAATATTTGGAAATTGACCGCCTGCCTTTCACGCAGCAGGTAATGCATTACGCGCTTTTCACCGACCTCAATGGCGATGCGGGTTTTGAGTACAATACTCCTAACAATCTGGCCGCATGCCCTAATCGTTTTTTGCCGGGCTCGCTTCTAAAAAACTTCTATCGGGTAATGAAACCATCGCCAGAAGTTAAAGCGGTACGCTTTGGCAACTGTATAGAAGATTTTTATGCGGTTTATCTTTATGATTACTATTTTCACACTAAAGGAAAAGATGAATACGCTAAAGGGAAAATCGTCTGGGAAGGCGTCGCCAAACTTTCCGAGCGGGAACTGGCGCGGAGAAGGAAAAAAGATCCGAAGGCGCCAGCCGAAGACGCCTTTAAAGTTTTCTTTGTTCGGAGCGAAAGCGATTATGTTTTGTCTTACGCGCTGTATGTTGATAAAAAAATCGGCCTTATCGTTTGCCGGCAAAAGAGCGGCCTCTTCCAAATTCATCAGAATAACCGATACCAAATCAATTTAGCGGAAGTGACGGGAGTATTGCGACGAATGCATCAAGACGCGACAAGAAATGTCGTCACAACTGATTTCCGAGATTTGAAATCACCCGGTGAAGTAGCCGGCGCCGAGGAAATTTATTTTGATGAAGAAAAAACCGGAGGAATTTTCAACGGTTCGCTGACTCATCCCGATGTGGCGCCAAGCCCGCTCACCGACAGCGCGATCATTTTTGCGATAAAGGCCGGTTTGGGCAAAGAATTTCCTGCCGAGTACGCTCGCGCGTGCCAAAGCGGTGTTTGTCCGCATAAAAACGGCCAGTACTGCAAATGGTATAAATACGGTCTCCAGCGTTGTATTAACACGAGAAAAGTGATGTACCATTGCTAAAAGCGCCTAAAAACTTGCCAAAGCCCAAAGGCTCGCGGCAAAAAGCCCGATGTTTAAAACATTGGGCTTTTCTTTTTGGTAAAATAAAAGGATAAGGAAAATCCAACAAACATGAAATTAACAAGCACCTTATTTGAGAATTCCGGCTTGATTCCATCCACCTATACTTGTGACGGGGCGGACATTAATCCGCCTTTGGTGGTGAGCGGTGTTCCTAAAGAAGCCAAAAGCCTGGTTCTCATCATGGATGATCCGGATGCGCCGATGGGAACTTGGGATCATTGGGTCGTCTTTAATATTCCGCCTGATCTGGCAACAATCGAAGAGGGGAGCGAGCCGACGGGCGTTAAGGGATTAAATTCATCCCAAAAAACCGGTTACAGCGGCCCCTGCCCGCCGGATCGGGAACACCGGTATTTTTTCAAACTCTACGCGCTTGATGTCTTGCTTTCTTTAAAGGAAGGGGCTTTGAAGAAAGAAGTGGAGCAAGCGATGGCGGGCCACATTTTGGCCAAAACAGAAATTATTGGCCGTTATAACCGAAATTAATAATGCCGAAGCTCTATGTCGTGGCGACGCCGATCGGCAATTTGGAAGATATTACCCTGCGGGCGCTCCGGATTTTAAAAGAAGCCGATTTAATTCTTTGTGAAGACACTCGGGTGACAAAGAAGCTTCTTGATCATTATAATATCGGAACAAAAACTCTAAGCTACCACCAACACAGCCGTTTAACGAAAGTGGATTATATTTTGAGTCTCCTTAAAGAAGGGAAGACACTTGCCTTAGTCACTGACGCCGGCACGCCCGGGATTTCCGATCCCGGCGGACTGCTCGTTTCTAAAGCCAGAGAGGAATTTGGCGATATTGTAAAGGTTATTCCCGGCTCAAGCGCCCTCGCGGCCGCCCTGTCGGTAAGCGGACGGCCAAGTCAAGAATTCACTTTCCTCGGTTTTTTGCCTCATAAAAAGGGCCGGGAAACTTTATTTAAAGAAATTGCCAAAAGTGACAGATTATTTGTCTTTTACGAATCAACTCACCGCTTATTAAAGACACTGGCGAGCTTAAAGGAACACGCGCCGGAAAAGAAGGTGATTATTGCCAAAGAATTAACTAAGATTTTTGAAGAAGTGATTCTTGGCAAGCCGGAAGAAGCCTTGACGTACTTCCAAAACAACAAAGAAAAACAAAGAGGGGAGTTTGTCGTAATGGTCGCGCCGTGGTAAAATTATTTTCTATGGGTAAAGTAAAAATAGTTTTATTTCTTGGTGTCCTTAATATTCTCGTGCCTTTCCTCGGCTTGCCAAGCGCCTGGAAAACAGCCTTGTTTATACTCATCGGTCTTAGCTTGATCGCTCTCGCGTACTCTCTCCGCGAAGCCAAAAAGCAAAATGCCGGCGAGATAAAAACCGGCAGTTCGAGCGATAGTTATCCCGGCTAAATTCAGGTCCTTAATTAGGTAATTTTTAATGAATTCCAGTTGGAAAAAGACGAGTCTTATCGCAAGTCTCTTCGGCCTTGCTGTTTTCGGATATTTCCAAATTCCTTCTTTTTTTGCTGTTAATTTTATTCAAGAAGAAGCCAAACAAATCGAACCGGAAATTTTACCGCCGCCTAAAGTAATACCTCACCTTAAAACGCCCGGTGTGGTCAAAGGTCTTTATCTAACAAGTTACGCGGCCGCGACGCCAAGTTTGCGCGCTAGGGTGGTAAAACAGATCGAGGAAACCGAAGCTAACGCCATTGTCATTGATATCAAAGATTACCGCGGCCGGATCGCTTTTTTGGTTAATGATTCATATTTGAAAAATATTGGCTCGGAAGAAAAATTAATTCCCGACATCGAAGAATTTGTAGAACTGCTTCACCAGAAAAATATTTACGTTATTGGCCGAATTTCGGTTTTCCAAGACGCCTTTTTAATCAACAAATGGAAAAATTTAGCCGTCAAGACAAAAAGCGGCGCTATCTGGAAAGACCGCAAAGGCATCAGCTGGTTTGACGCCGGCGCGAAAGAAGTCTGGGACTATGTCGTTGCTATTGCCAAAGAATCTTACGCGCGCGGTTTTGATGAACTCAATTTTGATTACATTCGTTTTCCCTCCGACGGTGACATGAAAGACATTGCTTATCCGGTGAGCGCGGGCAAAGTCAAGGCGGAGGTAATGAAAGAATTTTTCGTTTATCTTCACGAGAATTTGAAAGACACAGGCGCGAAAACGTCAGCCGATCTTTTCGGCATGACCACGACCAACACTGATGACTTGAATATAGGCCAGCTTCTTGAGTATACGGCGCCTTACTTTGATTTTATCTCGCCAATGGTTTATCCCTCGCATTATCCGACCGGCTGGAACGGGTATAAGAAACCAGCAACTGTGCCTTATGAAGTCATCAGTTATTCTCTGAAAAAAGCTTATTACCGGCTAGTGGCAATGGGGGAGGACCCCGCGAAATTGCGGCCCTGGCTTCAGGATTTTAATTTAGGCGCCACCTATACCCCCGAAATGATTCGGAAAGAAATCCAGGCGGTTTATGATAGCGGGCTTAATTCCTGGCTCATGTGGGATCCGGCCAATACTTATACGGAAGCAGCATTAAAAAAGGAAAATTAATTTGCTATATTTAACTCATGTCGCGCTGGTTTAAAATCACTCTGATCGCTTTTGTTTTTCTTTCGCTTCTTGGCGGAACTTTTGTTTTGGGTTTTTATCTTGGCGGCCAAAAACAACCGGCTATTGAAAAAATCACTTCAATTATTAACAAAGAAAAGACAGAGGTCGTGGCGGCCACCGACTTCGAACCATTTTGGAAAGTTTGGCAAATCCTCGACAAAAAGCATCCGAAAGCCGCCTTGGTTGATGATGAAGAGCGGGTCTTCGGGGCAATCCAAGGCCTCGCCGGTTCTTTAAAAGACCCTTACACGGTTTTCTTTCCACCCGACGAATCTAAGGCCTTCGCCGAAAATATTAACGGCGAATTTGGCGGCATTGGCATCGAGATTGGTTTTAAAGACGGCGCCCTGACGGTGATCGCCCCGCTTAAAGATAGTCCGGCGGAAAAAGCCGGCCTTCGCTCCGGCGATCATATTTTGAAGATTAACAAAACAACCACTGAAAATATGAGCATCGACCGAGCCGTTAGTCTCATTCGGGGAGAGAAAGGGACAACGGTTGTTTTAACCATAATTCGCGAAGATGAAAAAGAGCCGCGCGATTTTTCCATTATCCGCGACACGATCAATGTGCCTGTTCTTGAGACGGAAAAAAAGAATGACATCTTTATTATTAGACTGTTTAATTTTAGTTCAAATTCGCCGGAGCTTTTCCGCAAAAGTCTTATGGAATTTAGCAAAGCAAAAACAAACAAGCTGATTTTGGATCTCCGCGGGAACCCCGGCGGCTTTCTTGAAGCTTCGATTGATATTGCCTCGTGGTTTTTGCCGGCTGGGAAGCCTGTGGTGATCGAAAAAATAGGAGAGACGGGCCAGGAAAAAATTCATCGCAGTAAAGGCTACGCCGTTTTTTCCGATAATTTAAAAATGATTATTCTTGTCGACGGCGGTTCGGCTTCCGCTTCAGAAATCTTGGCGGGCGCGCTTTCTGAACACGGCGTTGCTAGGCTGGTTGGGGGAAAGACCTACGGCAAAGGCTCCGTTCAGGAGCTTATTGATATCACTGATAATACTTCTTTGAAGGTAACCATTGCGGAATGGCTAACCCCGAACAAAGTGGAAATTTCCGGCAACGGCTTGACTCCCGATGTTTTGATAAAAATCACGAAAGAAGACGTCGCCAAGGACCGCGACCCCCAGCTCCAAAAGGCGCTTGAATTATTAAAGTAACCGTTTAAAATAATTATTATGAAAGTAATTTTCTTAACTGATGTCGCTCTGGTAGGGAAGCGTTACGACATAAAAGACGTTTCCGAGGGTTATGCCCGTAATTTTCTTTTGCCGAAACGTTTAGCCGAAGAAGCGAGGCCGGCAAGCCTCGCCCGAATTCTCAAGTTGAAAAAAGATCAGGAGGAAAAACAAAAAATTTCGGAAAAGAAAATTCTGGAAAGTTTGGAGAAACTAAAAAAACTTGTTTTGAAGACAAAAGAGAAGGCAAACGAATCAGGGAGTCTTTTCTCCGGTTTAAGCCGGGAAAAAATAGTCAGCCTTCTTCAAAAGGAAGGAGTGGAGTTGCCCGTTGAGGCGATCAAATTGAATGAGCCGATTAAAGCCGTCGGGGAATTTGAGGTCAAAATCGAAACAAACGGCAAGAAAGCCGCTTTTAAATTGATTGTTGAGAAAAGTTAATTAAACAACATTAACAGTTTTTTTGATAACTCTTTTTCCGTTAAAATTAGTGTGGCGCTTTTCACCAAACTTAACAATTCCTTCTTTTAGGGCAAAGATAGTATGATCGGAGCCGAGACCGACACCAGTCCCCGGCAAGATCTTTGTGCCGCGTTGGCGTATGATAATAGCGCCAGGACGCGCCTTTTCGCCGGCATAAAGCTTAACGCCCAAATATTGGGCATTGGAATCTCTTAAGTTTTTAGCTGTACCGCCAGCTTTCCTATGGGCCATATAAATATGAATATAATAAATTCAAAGCAAAAAATCAAGAGCCTCATAATCATTTCGATCGTCGTCCTAATCGGCTTCGGCTCTTTTGGTCTCGGCCGACTTTCGGTCCTGACCGAAAGGGGAGCAAAACCACCTGTTTTGATTGAAAAACAGAGCGCCCCCAGTAATGTTTTAAGTGATTTAAATGAAGGAGGTAAAGGAAGCTTTGTCGCTTCCAAAAACGGCATGAAATATTATTTGACTTCCTGCGCCGGCGCGAATCGAATTAACGAAGAAAACAAAATTTATTTTGATACCAAAGAATCCGCCGAGGCCGCCGGTTATGCGCCCTCGAGCACTTGCAAGGAATTATAGAATTATAAGCAAATTAAAAAAGCACATATATCGGTAAAGAATATATGTGCAAGGAAAATTTACTTTTTGTGATAAATTTTCGATTCGTCAAAGAGCTTTTTCAACCTCCTTTTCCGTCTTTCAAAACGATACCAATAGGGAAGCAACAAAGAGACGATTACGCAAAGAATAAGAAAACAAATCACTAAAAAAATTATAAAAAGAGCGCCTAACCAAGAACTATCCCATATTTGACAGGATGACTTAAATAAATCGGAAAAAAAGCCAGTCATGAAAACAAAGTTTTGAGGGTTAGTTTTTTAATTTGGAATCCGGAAGAGAGAATACACCAAAATCGAACTAACGGCAATCAGATAGCAATGGTGGGGACGTGACATTTCAGAATAAGGCAACGTCGCACAATATACCTTTGCGACATTACTCTTAATAATAAAGCCCTAAAATCAATATCCACTAATTTCTATTGACGGCACCTCCCCATTTCTTTATTATTGTTTTAAATATAACAAACAAGTTCTTTAACTAAACTCCTTTTTCTATGGTTATTATTTCAGACGCCAAAATTGTTTTGGAAGATGTCTTCCGATTTGCTCATTTGGATTTCCCCGGTTTAACCAAGCTTTCCGAAAACAGCAAAGAATTTGAGTTTTCATTCGCTCAACACAATGCCCGCGGCAGATTAACTTACATCTATCCCAACGGCAACAATCAAGAAATGCTTTTGGTTGATTTGCCAACTTATGAGCGGCCAAAAGCATTTCCAATTCAAATTTGTATTATCCGGCTTGGAGAAAATTTTAAAATTATCTCAACGATAAAAGCTGAGAAATTAGCCGAGGTGCCGGAACCATTTTTACGGTTCTGGATCCATCTTTTGCACAAGTATTTTTTCTACAAAGGGAAAATAGAGGCCAAAGATAAAGATCAAGCAGTCCCCTAGGACTGCTTTTTTAATTTTTATCTTCCTGTTCTTCTTGTTTGCCTATTCTTTTACTTCTTCCTCTACTTTTTCTCGCGGCTCGTTTGCTTGTTCTTTTTCTTGCCATTCTTTTGATTTATTTAAAATAAAATCTTTGGCGGACCCAAAAGGTCGAGCCAAATAACTTTCCCAAACCAAAATCGCTTTTTCGACAACCGGGTCGACATAAGGTTTGACCTCGTCTTCAAAAACAAAAAGGATAACAACGATGCCGATAATTAAATAAACAAATCGCTTCATAGTGTTTTATGCCCCCGGTTTATACATGCCGGCTGTTGCCGGCGGCAAATAATAAAGCGGATCAAGATAAGCATTAAGCGCCGCTACCGGAACGGTATAACTTTTACCGGGACACGCTTTGCTTGGCCGAGTGGCAACATTGACCGCGTCTTTGGCGTAAACGGTCACATGCAGATGCGGCGCGGTTGAATGACCGGAATTGCCGCTGTAAGCCACAATATCGCTGGAATTAACCCGTTCGCCGACAGAAGAGCTGATCACTGAAAGATGGCCGTAAGTGCTGGCGAGCCCGTTGTCGTACTTGATTAAAACCCATTTCCCGAAGGAAGCGTAAGGACAAGTGCGGTCAGTATCGCCAGTGCCAGCCACAACCCCGCTTCCCATCGCTTGGACCGGCGTACCGACGCTTGCCCTAAAATCAGCGCCGTTGTGCGTGCCGGAAGCATAGAGTCTTCCTGAAGCCGATGTTTTGCCAAAACGCTGGGTGATATAAATGTTATCAAGCGGCCAAGAAAGGACGCCTTTACTTGGCAACTTGCTGGGGTCAAGAATAAATTTTAGTTTCGATTCGTACTCCTCCATTTCTTTTTCGAAGATTGCTTTCTTCGTCAACTTCTCTTGAAGGAGCTTGTTGTAATTTGATTCTTTATTTTTCGTAACTTTAAGAAGACTCTCTTTTTCGTTTTTATTGGCAAGGACAGCCTTTTTCTCTCCGACAAGACGATTTTTTAAGCCTTCGAGTTTAGCTTTTTCTTTTTCTTCCTCTAATTTAGTGTTCTCAAGATCGGCCTTTATTTCTTTAAGGTCACTGATTAAAATAGCAGTCTGCTTTTCAAGGTTTTGGAGGTTGTCGATATCGCGCCAAACTTGAGAAAAAGTGTTTTCCGAAAGCAAAATCTCCCAGCGGGTTTTTTGGGTTGTTTCGGCAAGCGCCCGCAGGGTGGAAGCGAGCGATTCGTTGTTTTTCTTAATGCGGGTATGCTTATCAAGAATTCCGAGTTCGAGCTCGGCGATATTTAATTTACTTTTAGTGATTTGAGTTTCAGTGCTTTTAACCTGGGTTGTCAATTTTTTGTCATTTAATTCAAGTTCTTTAATTGATGTTTTAAGCGTGTTGGCTTCTTTGCCAAGTTTATTAATTTCTTGACGATATTTTGTAATTTCCGCTTCCAGTTTATCGATTTCCTTGCCTGTATCGGCAATTTTATCTCGAAGCTCCCCGGCTGTTTCGGCGTGAGCATTAAAAGCCAAAAAAAGCATCAGGATTAAAAAAAGCCGTCTCATGCTTTAATTTTACCTTGTGAGTGCCTCAATAGCAATTTGAAGGCGCTGGAGAGTCTCTTTTTGACCCAAAACGGAAGCGATCAGGATCGGATCGGGAGATTTGTCACGGCCGGAAAGGGCGTAGCGCATAGGCCAGAGCACCGCCCCCTTCCCTTTTGTTTCGGCAAAAAGCCAGATGGAATTTTTAATACTCTTTTCGTCAAAAGAATCAAGAGCGGCGAGATTTTCCTTTACTTTCATGAGCGCTTCCAAAGTTTTTTCCTTAGTGCCTTCCTTCCAAATTAATTTTTGCGGATCATAATCTGGAAATTGCCAGAAAAATTTCAGTTCTTCTTTGATTGTAATAATATCGCCCCATTTATTAATTCTTTCTAAAATAATCGGCAGCAATCTTTCTGCCTGACTATTCGGCACATCAAGCAATTCTTCTTTGATTTTGGAAAATAAAAGATCGTGCGGAAGAATCTTGATATATTCCCGATTAAGCCAATCGAGTTTCGTGATATCGAAAACCGCGCCGCCTTTTTGGACCCGTTCCAGTTCAAATTCTTTAATTAAATCGTTAAGACTAAACAATTCTCGGTCGTCTTTGGGGTGCCAGCCGAGCAAAGCTAAAAAATTAATAATCGCTTCGGATAAATAACCCATTTGCCGGTATTCAAGGGTAGACAAGGCGCCGTGTCTTTTTGATAGTTTAGAGCGATCGGGCGCTAGGATGAGCGGAATGTGGGCATACGACGGAATTAGCAAACCCAAAGCCTCAATCATAAGGATTTGCCGAGGGGTATTAGAAATATGATCTTGGCCGCGGATAACGTGAGTAATGCCCATTTCATAATCATCAATCACGACCGCGAGGTTATATAAGGGTGTTTGAAAATCTTTAGCAATGATGAAATCCTTGAGTTCAGTTGTGTCGAAAGAAATTTCACCTAGAATTAAATCCTTGAAAGTGACATTTTTATTAGGATTTCGAAAGCGGATAACTTCAGCTGATTTCCCTTCCCCTACTCCTTCCTCTTTAGAAACATAAGCCAAATCTTTTTTGACAAGCTCTTTTAAGTACTTCGTGTAAATCGGCGTTCGCTCCGATTGGCGGTACATGTCGTCGTAAGTAAGACCGAGCCAAGCTAAAGATTCTAAAATACCGGCTTCGAATTCTTTTTTTGATCTTTCGCGATCAGTGTCTTCGATCCGGAGAACGAATTTGCCGCCGTGCTTTTTGGCGAAAAGGTAATTGAAAAGCGCGGTGCGCGCACTGCCGATGTGAAGCGTGCCGGTTGGCGAAGGAGCGAATCTGGTGATGATAGTCATAGTTTAAAAGATAACACGAAAGCAATGGTTTCTTAACTGTTTTTTAATTTCCAAACTCTTATTAGTTATCACCGGTATAAAAAAATTTCCTTAATTCTTCTTCTGGGATATAAGGTTTGAGGTGCTTAAAAATATTGTATAGTGTTCCGCGATCTATTTCTTTGTGATTTGGAACAGTTACTATATGCGTTTCTTGCGAAGAGTTACGAATAAGGTTCATATGACTGCCTTTTTGTTTACCTGTCGTGAATCCATATTGCATGCAAAAATCAACCACTTCTTTTCCGGAAAGCGGTTTGAGTTTAGGCATGAAGCGAGATGGGCATTTCGTAGTTTATAAAAATAGACGGTGTCCGGCTGACGACTGTTTCCTTTTCTGCCATTTCCTCAAAATGAAGTTCTGTTGCTTCCTTGATATTTTTAAATAAATCCTCAAGGGTTTTAGCTTGCGTAACAATTGCAAAGTCTCTTGCCGAAGCTACATAATATCCGTCTTGCCCTTTTTCAATTGAAAATTGAATAATATTTTTCATGATTTTATAGTAGCACAAAACAAGCAAATTGCAAAATTATTTCTCAAATTTGACAAGACCGATCCACCTGTGATATTATACAGCCAGCGTTCTTAAACAAATGTCTAATCTTTTAATCTTTAAACCGATGAAACAATTCTTTTTTCTTCTTCTGCTTTTTTTTGGGCTGGTGGCAACGTCTTCTAAATCGTTTAAATCTGCTTCTTGTGATGAAAATATGAAGTTTTTAACTGAAAATTTCAAGGAATTCGCAAAATGTCATAGGCAATGTTTCCAAACTAACCTTGAGCTTATCAGAGTCGAAGAATGTTTTGTAAACGCCGCCATGGCTGCTATTGATGGCAAAATTGATTCTGCGGAAATATATCTTAATCGAGGAAACGCACATTCACAAAAGGCAAATGTTTTACATGAAAAGATTAAGAAAGAAACAGACGCCATATTAGAAGCCCAAATTAATTTCTTGAAAGAAGTAAACCAAAAATAAGGAACAGAAATTGGTTAAACAAAAAAACGCCAAACCAGAAAGGGAGCAAAATTGCTCCCTATTTTTATTTCTCATGCCGTGTCGCAATGGCAAGCGCTTCCCGGGCGATCACGCCCCCCGCGTCGCGGCGGGCGAATTTGGCCGCGCCCGCTTTGAGATCATCCATTTTAATCGGATTGGTGAAAATACCCTCAATTTCGCCAATCAAAAGGTCATCAGAAAGGTTTGTCTCGTCAACAACAATACAAGCTCCGGCTCGCGCGTAGTTGAAAGCATTCTTTCGCTGGTGATCGGCGTGAGCGCTTGGTAATGGAATGATAATCGAAGGTAGTCCCCAGACGGCAATTTCAAAAATCATCGAACCGGCGCGGGAAATAACAAGTTTGGCTACACCAGCGGCCATTTTGAGGCCAAGAGGATTTAAGGAGCCGATCGGCAAATAGCGTTCTTTATCAGCTGATTTTGACAGAATTGTTTCGATTCTTATCTTTATTTCCTCTAAATTTTTAGGCCCAACCTGATGAATAATTTGATATTTTTCGACAAGTCTCGGCAAGGCCTCGAGAATGATTTCATTAATTGCGTCGGCCCCTTGAGACCCGCCAAGGACAAGAATCGTCGGCAGTCCGGGATTTAATTTGAAATATTCAAAAAATCCTTCTTTAGCCGGGAGTATTATCTCCTTGCGAATGGGCTGGCCGGTCCAAGCGATTTTCTCGCTTTTAAAATAAAGGCCAGCTTCTTCGAAAGAAACGGCGACGCGTTTGGCAAACTTTCCCGCCAATTGGTTGACCTTACCAGGAATGCTGTCGGACTCATGAATCAAAACCGGAATCCGCAAGATGAATGCCGCGACAAGGGTCGGCAAGCTGTCAAAGCCGCCCTTCCCTATTACCAAATCCGGATAAACTTTATAAAGCTGCCAAAGAGCAGTGAAGATGCCGATAATCGCTTTCGGAAATTCGGCGATGGTGAACCGGCCTGCCGGCACTTCGACAAAAGAAATATTGTTGTCAAAAAGTGAATCAGCATCAAAAATTTTGGAGCCAAAATAAAAAAGATCAAGATCAATGATCTTTTCCGAAAGGGCAACTTTTTTAAGATTTTCGGCAATGGCGATAAGAGGGTAAAAGTGCCCGCCCGTGCCGCCGCCGGTTAAAACAATCTTCATATACGCCGACAATACTTCGAAATATTAAGGACAATTCCTAAGGCGCCAAGCGTCATAAAAAGCGAGGTGCCGCCGTGAGAAATCAAAGGCAATGGCACGCCCGTCAGCGGGAAAACAGCAATGGCTGAAGCAATATTTAAAAACGCTTGCGCTGTTATCAGTATAACAATTCCTGTTACCAAGAGTCTACTGAAAATATCCGGGGCGCGGTTAGCTATCCAAAGTCCGCGCCAGCCGAAGATGACGTAGAGGATAACAATAATAGCGCTGCCAACGAAGCCGAATTCTTCGCCGATAACCGCGAAGATCGAATCGCCCTGCGGCTCCGGCAGGAAGCTGAATTTCTGAACGCTCTGGCCGTAGCCCCGCCCAAAGATGCCGCCTGAGCCGATGCCGATAAGCGACTGCTGAATCTGATAAGAGGAACCGGTGGGATCGCGACTGGGGTCAAGGTAAGTTTTCAAGCGCTCCTTCAAGTACGGCTGGGTGAAGAAGAGGCCCCCGAGGAGTACCGCCAAGCCAAGGCCGATCCAAAAGATATGACGCCATTTGACACCGGAGAGCAGAAACATAGCGAGCGCGCCAATAACAATCAGCACAAAATTTTTGGTATCCGGCTGTTTCAAAAGAATCACCGCGACAACGCCGATAAGCAAAACAAAAGGCAAAATTCCAAAGCGAAAGTTCTCAACCTTACTCTTTACCCAAGCCAGCCAGCCAGCAAAATAGATTAAAAACCCGATTTTTAAAAACTCTACCGGCTGAAAAGAAACAGGCCCGAGCGAGACCCAGCGGAGCGCTCCGCCATGACGCAAACCAAGCCCGGGCACAAAAACAAGAACGGTTAAAAGAATTGAGCTGAAAAAAAACCAAAAAGAATATTTTCGCCAGAATTTATAATTGATCCGGGACGTCAAATACATCAAAAGAAGGCCGCCGAGAAGGCCGAGCACTAGCTGATTAAACAAAATATTGTAAAACTTGCTCGCGTTTTTGGCGAGTACGCCCATTGCCGCTGAAAGAAAGACAAGAATCCCGACAGCAAGAAGGACGATAATGATGCCGAGAAAAAATCGATCAATACCCCGGGTCATATTTTTTTGACGATATCAGCATGGACTTTTTCAATCGGCTGAAGCCCGTTGATTGGGAAAGCCGGGAAACGGTGTTTTTTGAAATAATTTAAAACAGGCCTCGTGTCCTTCAAAAAAACCTTATAACGTCTGGCAATGATCGAGGGTTTATCAAGCGCCCGGGTCACGATTTTCGAACCGTCCCATGGACATTTTTTTACATTTTTAAATTCCTTCAGAACAAATGGAATCGGGTGGCGGTTTTTCACGCAGATTTTACGGACACTGTTGCGCCGCACTGATTCTTTTTCCGTCAGCTTAATGTAAAAAATATGGATATTTTTTCGGTCATAGAGTTTTTCTAAAAGCGGCATTTCCACTCTCGCTTCAAGGAGCGTCCTGGGCGAGCCGCTAAAAACTATCCCCTTCCCTTTTTTATGAAATTCTTTAATTTCATCAAAAACTATTCGCGCTACCAGTGCCGGAATGACGAGCCTGCCGGCGTAGTACTGTTTTTTAGCGATCATTATTTCTTTGTCGCTCTTTTTTGCGCGAGCGAGACGCTTCTCAAGAATTTTCGAAGTTTCGAAATGAACCAATTTGTATTTTTTAGCAATGAGCTCGGCTTGCGTTCCTTTTCCTGATCCGGTCGCGCCGATAAGAATAAAAACTTTTTTCATGATATTAAGGCAATGATAACGCCAATAACTGCCGCGACAACTGAAACTACCCAGTAGCGCATGACAATTTTTGCTCGAGACCAACCGAGCACCTCAAAATGATGATGAAGCGGAGCGACTCGAAATATTTTTCCTCGTTCCCTGCCCCAAATTTTCTTTGCTGTTATTTGAATTAGCGAAGAAAGACTTGTTGTAACAAGAAGAATGCCGATAATAGGAAGAAGTAAAACCTGATCAGTCAAAAAAGCGATGATCGGTAGGGCAAAAACAAGCGCCATCATGCCGGTCTCACCAAGATAAAACCGCGCCGGCGGAATGTTAAACCATAAAAATGCCAAAAGCGCGCCGACGATTGCCGCCGAAAGCGCGGCCAAATCGAGCTGGTCTTGGAAATAAGCGATGGTGCCGAAAGCGGCAAAAGCGGAAGCCAAGACGCCACCGGCCAGGCCGTCGATCCCGTCAATGACCCCGGAAGAATAAGTGCCAAGAAAAACTAAAACAAAAAGCGGCACGATCCAGGTGCCAAGCTGCCAATCGCCGTTAAAAGGAATATGGATTGAGGTCACGCCTAGCTTATTAAAAAACCATAACCCCGCAGTAAGGCCGACCGCTGAAACAATCACGACCATCCAAGATCGCGGAAAGCCGTTTCGAAAAACTCCTTTTCTGACAAAAATAGTCAGGAAATCATCGGTTAGCCCGATAATAGCGCCGGCGAAGAGCGCAAAAAGAGGCAGCCAAGTCTGGCTGCGGGAAAGGAAATCGAGTTTGATCGTGGCGACATTGGGAAAAAGTTTGGAAATTAAATAGATAAGAAGAGTTGTTGCCAAAATACTTACCCAAATAATCATGCCGCCCGGGCGCGGCGTCTTTAGTTCTTCTTCACCATTATGAATTTTTTTGAAATGTTCCGATATTTCTTCGCTTGCCGGCAGATCGACATCCTCTTTGCGGGGGGTTCTTTTCCAAAGCCGGTATTTGTAGAAAAAATGGGTAAAAAGCGGGGTGATGACGACGCCGATCGCGAACGCAAGCACGGCGGGCAGGAAGATTTTGATTAGGTTGGCGGGCATAAAATATATCGCCAGTATAGCAAAAATTTACCCTTTTATCACCGCCACGGGCCGGAGGCGCACCGCTTTTTTGGCAAGTCCCGCTTCCTGCACCACATTGACCACTTCATCGACATCCTTATAGGCAATCGGTGCTTCTTCGGCGAGTCCCGCCATTGAACCCGACCGAATCACGATTCCCTCTCCTTCGAGTTCTTTTTTAAGCTCACTGCCACTGACTTCATGCCTTGCTTTCGTGCGCGACATTTTCCGCCCGGCGCCATGACAACTTGAGCCAAAGGAAAGCTCCATTCCTTCTTTGTTGCCGACAAGCACATAAGAAGCGGTACCCATTGAACCGGGAATCAAAACTGGCTGGCCGATTTCTTTGTAAATACTCGGTGTTTCCGAGTGCCTCGGTGGAAACGATCTTGTCGCCCCTTTGCGGTGAACAATTAATTTCTTGCCGCCGTGGCTTTCAACTTTGGCCAAATTATGAGCCACATCATAAACGACTTCTAATTCTTTGTTACTGCCCTTGCCAAATGTTTTCTCCCAAGCCGTTCTGCATTCCTCGGTGATAAGCTGGCGGTTGGCCCAGGCGAAATTGGCCGCCGCAGACATTGCTTTAAAATATTTTTGTCCTTCAGGAGAACTGAAAGGCACGCAAGCCAGCTGGCGATCAGAAACGCGAATGCCGTACTTGCCCATCGCGCCAAGAGCGACGCGGA
>DATEUR010000031.1:0-7312 GCA_035583565.1 Minisyncoccota bacterium
GGCTCCATAAGCGGCACTGGCTCGCCGTAACCGCCCCATTCCCGCCAGCCCTTTGGCATCGGCAGGGCAAAAGTGGCGCAAAGCTCAAACTTCAGTTTTTCAAGTTTTTTGTATTCGTATACTTTTCCCTTTTCAAATTCCGGATCGACCGGCAAGGTAAATCCGCTAAGCGGGTCTTTGAGATCATTTAAACTCGCCGGCAGTTTTTCCTTCTGCTGCCAGTAATTAATCACCTGCCACTGGATGTTTTGGAGATCGCTAACACGCCTGTCATCAAGCCGGAGCAATCTTTGCTTCATCGGCGAGCCCATGACCATAAAGCTCCAAACGATTGCCGCAAACACAAAGATCGTGCTTATAGTAGCAAAGACTGCCCCTCTTTTGACTTTGAGCAGCTTAAAATCGATCAGCTCAAAAATATAATATTTGCCGACAACAAGAGCTACAATGAAAGCGGTAACGACTTTTAAAATAAAACGCGTTGTGATTTCCCCAGCAACGAAATACCGGACAAGCGTCACAAGATCAGCAACGATAACGATTGCCGAGAGAAACAAAATAATGTAAATCAGCCACTTTCTGATTATTGCGTCGATCTGGCCTAAACCTGATATCTCCTGATGCTTCCAAAAGTATGAAATAAGCAAAAAGATAGGGAAAACGATGATAAGCGTCGCTAAAGCACTGCGCATCGCTTCAAAATCATAAGTAAAATAACCATATTGATAAGTCGCGTTCAAAACATCCGGGAACTTTTTATTGAGCGTTTCAAAAACAAGATTCAAAAATGAAGTGACCGACGCGATTAGAGTCACAAGAATCCCGAGTGAGAGAAAAAAATATTTTGGATTTAATTTAGCTTGCGGCATGAATTTAATTAAAATTTAAGTTATTAATATACCAGTAAATATACCAAGAAATTCTATATTTTGGCAATCTTTAATATCTCCTCGAGGTATTCGCGGGTTCCCGAAAGACGCGGCACTTTGTTTTGCGCGCCGGTTTTGCCATTGGATTCGAGCCACTTATAAAATGTTTCCTTAGGCACAAAATGAACAACTGGCGGCTTCAGCAATAAATCCTTGAATCTTTTGGCGTCATAATCAGAGTTTACTTCCCGCAGAGATTCATCGAGAGCTTTCTCGAAAGCTTTTTTGTCTTTCGGTTCTTCCTCGAATTCAATTACCCATTCATGGGCGCCTTGGTTTGTCTCTTTGTAAATAATCGGCGCCACCGTAAATTCTCTGACAATGCAATTCGTTTTTTTGCAGGCCATGACAATCGCTTTCTCAGCATTATCCACGATCACTTCTTCGCCAAAAGTATTGATGAAGTGCTTAATGCGGCCGGTGATTCTGACGCGGTGCGGGAAAAGCGAGGTAAATTGAACCGTATCGCCGATCAGGTAACGCCAAAGGCCGCTCTCGGTGGAAATAATCATCGCGTAGTTAACCCCCGTCTTCACCTTGTCGATAGTGAGAGGCAAGGCGTCTGGCTTACCCACATCTTCGCGCGGCAAGAATTCAAAAAAAGTACCGTAATCAAGCATCAAGAGCAGATCCTTCCGAGAAAGATTGTCTTGGATGGCAAAAAAACCTTCCGAGGCGTTATAGATTTCGAGATATTTTATTTTTGAAGGCGGCAAAACTTCTTCCAGAATTCTTCTGTAGGGCTCAATAGAGGTGCCGCCGTGGATAAGCACTTCAAAATTAGGCCAAATTTCCAAAATATTTTTTTTCTTTTCCATTTCAAGAAATTTCTTGGAAAGCAAAGAAATCCAGGACGGCACGCCAGCAATCATCGTTATGTTTCTCCTGCAAGCGATGTGGGCAATTTTTTTGATCTTTTCTTCCCAATTTTTCATCAAGGTTGTTTTTATGCCCGGCCCGACAAAAAATCTAAACAACAAAGGCAGTTTCCTGACAGCAATGGCCGACATATCGCCGACTTGGGCGCCGAAGTTCTTTTTAATCGGCTCGAGACTACCGGCCACCACCACGTGTTGCCCCCATAATACTCGCGTTCCCGGGAACCAGCTTAAATAAAAATAAGCCACGTCTTTTCCTCCCCGAAAAGAACTTTTTCGGAGGCCTCGTTTTGAGACGGGAAGGAATTTGCTTCGCGCGCCCGTCGTGCCGGATGATTTGGCAAACCATTTGATTTTCCCCGGCCAAAGAATATTTCTCTCCCCCTTCATCATCCTCCCGATGTAAGGCAGAAAATCTTCGTAACTCGAGATCGGCATCGCTTTTTGAAAATCGCCTGCCGATTTTATATTGCCGAAACCATGCTCTTTGCCCCATAAGGTTTTGCCGCCTCGCTTGACAAGGTCTTTCAAAACTTTCTCTTGAGCTTCTCTGGGGTTTTGTTTAAAAAAGTCGATCTGTTTCAACCGCCTTTGGCTAAAAATACTGATTATTTTATTGATCAAAAACATTAAATTAGATTTTAAATTCTATCACATCCCCATCTTTCACTATATATTCCTTCCCTTCAGTTCGCACCAACCCCTTCGCCCGGGCATTAGCGTAAGAACCTGAATCAATTAAATCCTTCCAAAAGACCGCTTCGGCCCGGATGAATTTTGTCTTAAAATCCGTGTGAATTGCCTGACCGGCTACTGGCGCCGTTGACCCTTCCTTTACCGTCCAAGCTCGCGTCTCGTCCTCGCCGGTTGTGAAATAGGTCATGAGGCCAAGCAGTCTATAGCCTTCAGTGATAAGACTATTGACACCTCCTTCGGAGAGTCCTAATTCCGACTTAAAAGCTTTCTTTTCTTCGGCCGACATTTCTTTGAGTTCATCCTCGGTGCGGGCGTCGATCAAAACGAATCGCGAATCTGACTCCTCGATAAATTTAATTAGCTTGTTGAATTCATCAGGGCTCGCTTCATCAAAATTCTTAACGCCGCCCCTTTTGTTGAGCCCGTAAAGGATCGGCTTTGTCGTCAAAAGATTTAGATTCTTAACCAAAGCTCTTTCTTCATCGGTAAGAGAAAGCCGTGAAGCAAGCTTGCCTTCTTCAAAACACTTCTCCAATTTTTTTAAAGCACTTTCTTCAATGATTGCTTTCTTGTCTCCTTTTCTCAAATCTTTGCCAATACTGCCGAGTCTTTTAGTCACCACCTGCATGTCAGCCAAGATGAGCTCTAAATTTATGACTTCAATGTCGTTTAAGGGATTGATCTCGCCGTGAACATGGATAATTTCCTGCCCCGCCGGTGAAGGAAAAATGCGGACTACTTCCAAAATTGCGTCTACCTCCCGGATATGAGAAAGAAACTGATTGCCAAGGCCCTCCCCTTTTGAAGCGCCTTTGACAAGACCGGCGATATCGACAAATTCGATTGCCGCCGGAATGGTTTTTTTAGACTTGGAGAAGTCAGATAGTATTTGAAGCCTTTCGTCAGGCACACCGACAATGCCGATCGAGGGATCGATCGTGCAAAACGGGTAGTTTTCCGCCGGAACACCCTTTTTGGTGAGAGCGTTAAATAACGTGGACTTCCCGACATTTGGCAAACCTACTATACCGATCTTTAATGACATAAATGCAATACTAACAGATTTTAGTGGAAAATAAAAAACCCATACCATATTAGTACGGGTTGTCTAAAAAAATTAATTCCCTTTTCGGCTTATTTTTTTATATAACCTTCCTTAAAACTAACCCAGAATTCATCAATTTCTTCCTTACTCAGACCTCTGGAGAAAACTATTTTGTCATCTCCTGTTTTTATAAGAGTTTCTTGAGGAAATGATATTCCAAAATCTTCTTTTGAGCGTTCTTTGATCATCATTCCCAGCTCTCTGCCTATTACGAATGGTTTATCAGAAATTGTTCCGGGAAGAAAATTGGGGTGTTGAGTTCTAATTCTAATTATTGGTTTAGTGATCCCAATAGGTGCATCAACCCAAAAAATAAAAATTGTATTCATTGATTATTTTTTTAAATGAGCAGAAGCTCGTGAGTGTTTATTTTTCCAAATACAGATTATCACAAAATCATTGACAAGTCAAGAATTTTGCAATAGACTGTGGTCAGCATAAAGCCCTTTGAAATACTGGAAATTCACCAAGTACTAAACCACAAAAACTTTTAATTATGATAAACGAACTTTGTATAAAAATTTACAGGGATACAGTAAACAAAAACCAAGTCACTCTTTTAGCATATGATGACGGCCACGCCTTCAAAGACGCCTTCCTGACTGCTGAAGCAAAAATTACAAACGATGCCGAAATCAGAATCCTAGGTGTGTATTTTAGACAAAATAGGGGTTTTGATTCAAAAAAATGCGCCCCAGAATATTTGGAGAAAATTGAAATAGCAGTGGAAAAAATGATTCGTTGTTGGAATATTGTGTATCAAATTACATAATTGTTTCAGAAACAGCTATTAATCCGCCTCAATTAAGAGACGGATTTTTAATTTCATTTAAGCTCGGGTTTATACACCTCAATGTCGCAATTCCCTTCGCAGAGCTTGCCGCACTTTTCGCACGCTTTGACAATTCCGCTGTGGCGGCCATCAACACAATTGCATGGTGTTAGCGAATGGCCAAATTTAGCACAATGCGGTGTCTGGCAAACGCCCGGCTTATCGGAAACGCCACCGCAACCACCGGTGCAAACATAATGAGTTTTAGCAAAAATTTTTTCTTTAGTGCTAATACCAAGCACAAGCCCATAAGCCAAGTGACCAATAAGACTGCCGAGAAAGAGGAGAAAACTAAAACCTTGGCCGAGTACAGACGCAATTTGGGCGAGAATAAAAGGAAGTAAGCTAAAAAGCATGCCGCGAACAGCGTCCCGGCCTAAAAGACGCTTTTTAAACCAAAAAATGTAAAGGCCGGCCAAAAAAATTCCGACAGCAAAGTGAATCACCCAACCGCTAAAAATTGAAGTCTTAAATATTTCGGCAAGCGTCTCCCAAACCGGCATCCGCGGTAAACCCAAAACCGGCGCTATCAAAATCAATAGCGAAATTGCAATCGTTCCCAAAATACCGCCTTTAAAAGAAAGATAAATTTTTCGCCTAAACATAAGCTTTAGTATACAATAATTTTAATGGAGAAAAAAGAAGGACTCCAAAATATTCATAATAAATGGATTAAAGAGTGCCGCTGCTCTCTTAAAGAAACCGCAACGCAAGCAGTGGCTGGTGATGGCAATCCTGACACAGAGATTGTTTTCATCGGCGAAGCGCCGGGCAAACAGGAAGACAAAGAAGGCCGGCCTTTTGTCGGCACGGCCGGCAAGTTTTTAAACGAAATGCTTATGGAGATCGGCATTCGCCGGAAAGATGTCTACATCACCAATATCGTCAAATACCGCCCACCCGACAACCGCGATCCGGAACCAAAGGAAAAAGAAGATTGCATCGAGTGGCTTTATGAAGAGCTTAATTTAATTAAGCCCAAACTCATTGTTTTTCTAGGCCGGCACTCCCTGACTTATTTCTTCCCAACAGAAAAGATTTCTGAAATTCACGGAAAACTTCTTGTGAAAAATATTAGCAATTTACCGAGCAAATATTTCCTAGCTCTTTATCACCCCGCGGCGGCACTATACAACGGCGGAATGAGAGAAACTCTAATGAATGACTTTAAAAAAATTCCCAAGATTTTGGAAAAAATAGAAAGCGAAAAACAAGAGATTGGCTAAAGCGGGTGTTTCGAGAGGTAATCAAAATATTCCCTAAGGCCGTCGCGAGTGGCCCGGGCCATGACTTTCATTTCTGCTTCCCTTTTGGCAAAAGTCGAAAATCTTTTTTCATAAATATAGCCGTATTCGATCAAAAGACTCCTTGTGCCAAGAGTATTGTGGGATCCAAGTGCAATTAATTTTTGATCCGGCACAATACCCGATGATTCTTTTTCGTAATTACTCTTGGGATAGCGTTTGAGGAGCGAGGAAAAAATAAACCCCGCCAACTCAAAGCTTTTTTGATTGTTTTTAAGATGCTGTTCGGGGCTGTAGACGGCAAAACCTTTGTAGACACCCCGTTCGCTCTTGAAGCGGCGCGAGTAATCGTTAAAGTGGACATGAATAACGGCGTCCATTTTGTTTTCGTCTGCCCACAGATTGATACCGTAGAGTTTTATTGCCATTTCATCGGAAACACTGTTGTGATTAACGCCTTCGTGAGCGATGATGTCGCCGTTTTCAATTTGATCTTGGAAAACGGTTTTTGAATTACTGATAAATTTCTTGATTTTTTCTTCATTGTTTTTAAAATATCCGCTGAATTCTTTCGTGTATCCAAACCAATCGTCGCGAGTGATAAAGACTAGAAAACGCTTATCCTCTTTCAAAAGCTTGTAGAGAAAATTCCCCAGTTTGACGTTCATATCCTCTTCTTTAACTCCCCGAAAAGAAGCGCCGGGGTATTCGCTGTCGTGACCAGGAACGATAAGAATTCTTGCGGCCGGCATGGCCGCCGCAAAAACAGAGCTGCCAGCGGCAAAAAAAGCGATTAGAGAAAACAAAAAAATTATTTTAACTCTTTTCATTATTTTTCTTCTTATTCCACCAACGTGAAGTCTTCGTCGTCTTTGTCTTCTTTCAGAAGAAAAATTGCGGCTAAGCCCAAAACAACAAGGCCGGCCACGCCCAAAATCCAAAGCCAATTTTTATTGAAAGCAAATCCGCTTTTTGCCGCTCCCGCTTCAAGCAAATCCTCGGCTTCCGCAGTTTCCGGCGGGGTTTTTAAAATTTGCGGCGGATCTTCCTCAATTTTATTACTGACTGCGGTCGCGATTGGCTTCTTGGCGGGCGGCGGTAATACCGGGGTGATTACTTGCGGCGGCGGCCAAAGAAAAGCTCTTTCTCCGGTTGGGAAAAAAAGCGCCGCCGGATTCACGCCCGCAAAGCCCGTGATCTTTGCCGGAATAATCATCTTTTTATTCGCGAGAATAATCGTGTTTTGCGGAATGTAGAAAAATTTGCCGTCCTGGCCCAAAATAAAAGATGACAAATTAACTTCTTTGGCGCTTTTGTTCGAGAGCTCAACGAAAACATCCGGCGGCAAGCCGACATTCGTTATTTCCACTGAAAAAGCCGAGACTTTGATGACGAGCCTGTCGCTTGCGTCTGATTCTTTCGTTTGAGCGTCTTTGTAGTAATCAAGAACAACAACATACTCGCCAGGCCAATCATACAGATGAGTGAATTTTTCTCGCGCGGCTGATTCTCTGATCGTAAAATCGCCAAGATTCCAGACATAACGGCCGGCCGTTAATTCTTCCTTTTTAGTGCCAAGCACTTTGGAATCGAAAGCAATCGGCACTTTGGCAAAGCCGGCCGCCGGC
>DATEUR010000032.1:0-32560 GCA_035583565.1 Minisyncoccota bacterium
CCCAGAGAGTTCCGTTCGGATATTTTCAAACAGACACCGCCAATCGATCTTGTGGAAGTTTAACTTCCGCAGAAATATTTGTGCTAAAATACAGCTAATGCCCCCTAAAAAAATCACTTGGCGCATTTTTGAATACGAACACAAAGATCGTACTGCCGATTGGTTCTGGGCTTTGGGTATTATTGCTATTTCCGCCAGTGTGGCCGCGATAATTTACAAAAATTATTTTTTTGCAATCTTGATTTTACTAGGCCTATTTTTGCTTGCTTTTTTGGCTTTAAGAAAGCCTCAAGAAATTGAAGTCGAGGTAAATGAAAAAGGGGTCCGGGTTGATGATCTCCTCTATCCTCACAAGAACTTGAAATCTTTTTTTGTCGAGGAAGGAAAATTGCTTCTTCATTCGAACCGGCTCATCATGCCGATCATAACGCTTCACTTTGATGAAAAAACTTCCGCTGATGAAATCAGGGAGTATTTAAAAAAATATTTAAAGGAGGAAGAAATGCAGGAACCTTTCACCAACCGCCTGCTCGAGCTACTCGGTTTCTAGTGGCCCAACTTTGCTTTTCGAAAGACGTTTTTGTCTCAGCTTCGCGGGAAGTGATAGTTTTTGCCCTCGAGAGGAATCGAACCTCTATTACGGGATCCGCAATCCCGCGTCCTATCCGTTGAACGACGAGGGCGATTTTAGACCCCTTTCGTAAGACGAGCCAAGCGCGCCTTTTTTCGCGCGGCATTGTTTTTTTTGATGACTCCTTGCGCGGCGGCTTTGTCAATCATTTTATAAGCAACACGAAGCGCTTCTTTTGATTCTTTGGCTTTCTTTTCATGAGCAAGCTTCTCTACCTTTTTAACAGCAATTTTCATCGCCTTAACCCGGCGATCATTAAAAATTTTTTTTCTGGCAGAAACCCGAAGGGCTTTTTCTGCGGCTTTTGTAATTGGCATATGCCGCCTATCTTAGCAGAACTCGTCTCAATTGACAAATTTTGCTAATATAAAAACATGATTGCCTATCTTGAAGGCAAAATTATTGCCAAAGACCAAAAATCGCTTACTTTGCTCACTGCTGGCGGTATTGGTTATAAAATAAATGTTTCCGCTGATACTTTAACTAAAATCGGCGAAAGGCAGGCCGCCGCCCTTTGGACGCATCTCGCTGTCCGTGAGGACGCGCTTTTACTTTTCGGCTTTTTATCAAAGGGAGAACTTCAATTTTTCGAAATTCTTATCAGTGTCTCTGGTGTCGGCCCAAAAACCGCTCTCGGCGTTATTGGTATTGCTTCAATCGAAACGCTCAAAAAGGCAATCGGTTCCGGCGACACCACTTATTTGAACAAGGTTTCAGGGATCGGTAAAAAGACAGCGGCTAAGATTGTCTTGGAGCTTCGCGACAAACTTGGCGCGCTAAAAGAAGGACCGGCACTCAAAACGGAAATAGATGCCCTAGAAGCATTGGCCACACTCGGCTACAGCAAAGAAGAAGCCCGGGAGGCGCTCAAAAAAGTAAAAGCGGAATCAACTGAAGCAAAAGTGAAAGAAGCGTTAAAAATGCTTTCGAATTAATTATGCCGGAACTGCCTGAAGTAGAGACGATCGTTGGTGGCCTTAATAAAAAAGCAAGAAACCAAAAAATCGTGGATCTTTGGCATGACTGGCCGAAGTATTTCAAACAAATTGGCGGTGAAAAAATCTTTCGCAAACATGTCATTGGCAAGAAAATTCTTGAGTTTCGACGGCGCGGAAAAAACATTTTAATCCATCTTTCTGATGATCACCTTCTTCTCGTTCACCAAAAAATGAGCGGACATTTGCTTATTGGCCGCTGGAAGAAAAACGAAGCAGTTCGTTTTTCTACAAATAAAGGCGGGCTTGACAAGAGTTGGTCCGACCAAAAATGGATCCCTGACCATCCTCAAGGACCTCTGACCGATCCGATGAATCGTTTCATCCGGATTATTTTTTTTCTTGATAGCGGCAAGATGCTTGCTCTGTCCGATCTTCGCCGCTTCGCTAAAATTTTATGCGGCCCCGAGCAAGAAATTATCGCTCTCCCTGATCTTGCCCTGCTTGGCCCGGAACCGCTTGAAATCAGTTTTGGCGAGTGGAAAAAATTATTTGATAACAAAAGAGGAAAAATAAAACAGGTCCTTATGGATCAGAATTTTTTGGTTGGCATTGGTAATATTTATGCTGACGAAATTCTCTGGCTTTCTAAAATACACCCTTTGGCTCCCGTCGATAAACTCAAAAGCAAAGATCTTAAAACTTTATACGAAGCAACTAAAAAAATTCTGAAGAAGGCTCTCCGTCTTCGCGGCAGTTCGATCGACGATTACCGCGATGCGGAAGGACGCCTTGGCGCTTATCACACCAAACGTTATGTTTACCAACGCGAGAGTGAGCCGTGCCAACGTTGTGGCACAATTATCAAAAGAATAAAGATCGGCGGGCGTTCGGCTCATTTTTGCCCGAAGTGCCAAAAGTTGTATAAAATATAGCTATGTCAATTTTTGAACCGGGTGAAGGAGCGGAAGGAATGCTTAAATGGATTCTTTGGGCTTTGGTTTTTCTTTTTGTTGTTTGGTTTGTCACCGGCGGACCAGAACGCTACAAAAAGCTAAAGCCGGGGCCTTTTGAAGAACCCCCGCCTCCACCAGTGGTTACCGAAGGGGCCACTCAAGATTAAATATTTAAAATTCGAAACAAAGCAACGGCAAGCGCTATTGCAACATTGAGCGATTCTTTTTTGCCTGGCATTTTGATTTCCGCCGAAGCGTCACACTTTTTGAGAACAACCGAAGGAAGCCCTTTGACTTCATTCCCCACCACAATGGCGACTTTCCCTCGCGGTTTTATTTTTTTGTAATCCTCTGATTTTGGGGATTGTTCAAGGGCAATAATAAAATATTTTTCTTTTTTAAGTTTTTTTAAAACCGAGCTAAAGGAGGGAACCGATTCCCAATTCACCATTTCTTCACTGCCTAAAGAGATCTTGGCGAAATCTTTTCTCTTCCGTCCAAAGCGGTCAAGCGGCGCCGGGGTAAACCCAATCAAATAAATTTTCGTAACGCCAGCTGCCGCGGCAGTTCGAAAAATTGCTGCCGTATTTTCGACGCTCCGGATATTATGAATAACAATTGCTGATTCGGGCATATTATGATATTTTACTCCTGTAGAAGTTAAACTTCCACAGAAACCGCCCATAGCTCAGTTGGTAGAGCAACTCCCTTTTAAGGAGAGGGTCCTAGGTTCGAATCCTAGTGGGCGGATAAAAAGCCCGTAAAGTTTTCCACAGCGAAATTTCTTTGTTTAATCTAAAATATAAGCAGACGAACTTGAAAACTAACTTACCCGAAAGGCCGGGACAAATGCCTTAAATAAAAAGTTTTTAAAATTAAAGTTCAAAATTGTGTTCTTTCATTTGATTGTTCTTCAAAAAGGAAATAATTCTCCTTAATTAAAAAAATATTTTCTCACCTTATAAGCCCCACCTCTAGTGGGGCTTTTTTCTTTCCTTTGCCTTATGTCTTCACATTTCCTTTGTATTCAAAGCGACTGCAGAATAAATTTCTCCAGATCAATGGCGAGATCTCGGTCGGTGCGACGGTTTTCGTGGAAAACAGCAATAATCTTGCGGGATAAATTTTTAAGCTCTTCACTTGAGAAATTTTGGCTCGTTAGAGCGGCTTTTTTTGCAACATAAGGATTTAAACCGAGACTGGATCCGTTTTTCGCGCTTTTCACTAAAGTCATTGTTTTAATTTGCCAAAAAATCATCTGGGCAATTTCTTCTGGCGGCAATTCACTAATCGCCTCAAGAAAAAAAAGCCAGGCCTTCTTTTTGTCTTTTCGGCCGAAAGAATCGGTCAAATTAAAGATGCTGAAATCGGAGCGGGTATCTTTTTTAACAAGAGTAGAATAAACTTCGCCCTTCTCCTTGAAGCCAAGAAGAAGGTCGGGCGAAATTTCATTTTGGATGAAAATAAACGTGTTTTTGCTTTCCGCTAAATCTTCTAAAAAATTTTCTATATTTTTTTCTATTTCTTCGCTCGTAATCACATTGTCAAGTAAGACCGTTAAACGATCGGTAAAAAGACCTTGAGCGCTGATGAGCTCCTCAAGGCGAACTTGGTCAAAATCAAGATCGGTAATTTTTAAAACTTCACCGGGAATGTTACCGAGAAATTTTTTGACTTTGTCCTGTTTTGGTCCTGGGCCGTAGAAAAGATAAAGCATGATTAAAGCCAAGGCCTGACTTGCTTTTTGTAGTTGATATATTTTTCGCCATACTTAGTTTCAAGAATTTTTTCTTCGTGAGGAAGAACGTAAAAATGAGTGATGGTAAAGGCAACTACGTTCAAAATCACAATCGAAAGCGAATGAGCAAAAAAGGCGAAGCCAAACACCAGGCAAAAAAGGCCGAGGTAGGTCGGGTGGCGAAGAAAGTGATACGGCCCTTGGTGAAAATCTTGAGTTTCCACTTCAATAATTTTTTTTGTTTTAAAAACGCGCCAACTGGAGTATTGGGCCCAGAAGATAAAGAGTGGTGCGAGCACTAGAAAAGTAGTGCCTATAGATTCGGCCAAAGGAAAATCGAGACGATAGGAAACGATGCGGTCAAGAAGAAGACCAAAAATAATTGCGCTGAGAGAAAGCAAGGGCGGATAAGAAGCAATATGAGACACTGCCCCTTCTTTAGTGTGTTCTTTCATATATATTCCAAATATTAATCAAGAAAAATTAATAAGTCAAAGCGCTTATTCAAACTCGCCCCAATTATTGCCCTTTTTCACCCCGACAACAAGCGGCACCGCTTCTTTGCTTCCCAGAAACTCCTTGGGAATGATGTTTTCCATGATCTTTTTAATAATCGGGGTAAGTTTTTCGACCTTTGTTTCCGCCACTTCAAAAATAAGTTCGTCATGGACTTGGAGGATTAAATGGGCATCGAAATCAGCCAGAACTTTATCGGTTTCCTTCATGGCAAGCTTGATGATATCCGCGGTGGCTGTCCCTTGAATCGGGGCATTGACCGCCATCCGCTCGGCCTCGCTCCTGATATAAGGAATTTTTGACTTTAATTCTGGAAAATAGCGTCGCCGTCCAAAAAGCGTTTCAGTAAAGCCGGTTGTAAACGCTTTGGCTTTGACTTCATCGAGGAAAGCGGCCAGTCCGGGAAAAGCGGCCAAATATTCCTCATGGAATTTTTTTGCCTCTACTTCACTCGTGCCGAGATTTGTCTTCAGGGCGGTAATGCCCATGCCATAAAGAATCCCGAAGTTAATGACTTTGGCCTGGCGGCGCATATCCGGCGTCACTTTGTCTTCCGGAACACCAAAAACGCGGGCGGCCACTTCATTGTGAACATCTTTGCCGCTTTTAAAAATTTCAATAAAATTTTTATCTTGCGAAAGAAGAGCGGCGATCCGAAGCTCGATTTGGGAATAATCAAAAGCGACAAGTTTGTAGCCGGGCGCCGCGATAAAAGACCGTCTAACCTCCTTGCCTTCATTGCGAATGGGAATATTTTGAAGATTTGGTTCGACTGAGGAAAAACGGCCGGTCGTTGTGCCAGTTTGAATAAACCGGGCGTGAATCCGGTTTTCTTTATCGACCAGATTGGGCAGGGGTAGAAGATAAGTGAAAAGAATTTTACTTGTTTCGCGGTAGTTAATAATATCCGCGATAATTGGATGAGTGCTTTTTAGTTTATTGAGTTCACTCATGCTGGTCGATCGGGCCTTGGTTGTGGTTTTCCTAATGCCCTTTGCGGAAAGCTTCAGTTTTTCGAAAAGGATTTCCGTGAGTTGTTTCGGCGAATTGATATTAAAATTGACCCCGGCCAGAGCCCAGATTTTTTCCTCAATTTTTCGTAGTTTTGTTTGATATTCTTCTTTCAGGCGCTGATTACAACCAAGGTCAAATAAAACGCCTCTTGCTTCCATTTTTTTGATAATCGGCAAAAGTGGTAATTCAATTTTGTTATAAACAAATTCAAGATTATTTTTCTTAATTTCCTCCAAAATTCTTTTTCTCGCTGTTTCAAAATCAGAGCCGCCGTAAACCAGAATGTCGGGAAGGCCAGGATTCGTGATGGCTGAATTGAGAAGCCAGAGGCCGATGGCGATTTTTTTGATTTCAGTTTCCGGAACGGATGCCGGCGCGACCGGCTTTCCCGTTTGAACCGAAAACGACTCGCCTAAGCGGGCAACAAGGCTGCGGAAACCGAGGGTTTGAAAAAGCTTTTCTATTTTTTCCAAATTAATACCCTCTTTCCAACTCTGGGCCGGCAGAAAAAAATCAATCGGGACATCGGTCTTAATTTGGGCAAGCGTCTTGGAAAACAAGGCTTCTTCTTCTTCGGCTTTTAATTTTTCGATTGTTTTCGGTTTAACACCAGCGGCAACAAAGGATTGCTCGTTTTTTTTCAATCTTTCATAAATTTCTTCAATCGTGCCGAATTTGCTGATAAGCAGAGTCGCTGTTTTTTCACCGATGCCGGAAACGCCGATAATATTATCCGACGGGTCGCCGCGAAGACCTTTATAGTCCGGCAAAAGTTTAGGACCAAAACCAAAGCGTTCTTTAACGGCTTTTTCATCGTAAAGGATTGTGTCACTGAGACCTTTTTTTAAGGTGTAAACCCGGACACCTTCACCAACGAGTTGGAGCGTGTCCATGTCGCCGGAGGCGATGATAATATCAAGATCTTTTTGTTTATTTAATTTTTCGGCAATTGTTCCCAGAATGTCGTCGGCTTCAAACCCGGCCTTGTCATAAATTGGCACACTAAAAGCGTGAAAAATATCTCGGGACCTTTGAAGTTGAACGATTAGGTCGGCCGGTACTTCCTTGCGAGTCGCTTTGTACCCGGCATAGGCTTCGTGACGAAAAGTTTTTTCCGGCAAATCATAACAAGCAATCAAAAAATCCGGGTCAAGGTCTTTGATAATTTTTAGAAGCATGGCGGCAAGACCATAGAGCGCCCCAACCGGCTCACCGGCCGGTGAAGTCAGCTCGGGTAAGGCATGATAAGCCCGGTGAATAATGGCGTGGGCGTCGAGTAAAATGATTTTTTTAAGTTTTTTTGTCATATGAAATTTTGCGATTTTTCTTCCCGGCGAATTCAAAAATTATTTTACGGTGGTCTTTCGGCAAAACCGGCAGGACTTTATTCGCCCATTCGACAAGAATCAGATTTTTTTTATCTTTCAAAAGGTCTTTGAAACCAAGAGCGGATAATTCTTTCGGTTTGTCCAAACGGTAAGCATCAATATGAATCAAGCGCTTGAAAGGAAATTTATTTTTGCTGATCTCATAAATCCGCAGAATGACAAATGTCGGGCTTATGATTTGCTCCTTGATGCCAAGAAGCCTCGCCGCTTCTTGAGTAAAAGTTGTTTTGCCAACTCCTAAATCGCCGTAAAGACCGACAACTAGAGCCTTTTTAGGCGCCAGAACCGAAAGGAAGCGGATAAAGGAAGCGGCGGCTTTTTTAGTCGCAAACATGTGTATATATCCTAACATAAGCCAAAACCCCCTTTCGGGGGTTTTGGCTTTGAAATTAGTTTTACTTTTAACGATTAGAATACCTTGAGACTGGAATTTGAGGCAGGGCCTCTCTACCAGTCGGCAGATTGGCAGGAGCCAATGGTTCTTCTGAAACTTTTTCGCCACCTGACTTGCTACCGCGGAAATAAATTTCCCGACCGAGCAAAATGAGAGCTGCAAGCGCCGCAATCAGAATAATCCATTCAATAAGGGTATCGGGTAAGAAGGAATTTTGACCAAAGATCGCCGCGGCACCCAAGAGACTGCCTTCTTTTTTCGTGACCTTAAGAACACCATAAGCAATGGCATCTTCGGCGCTACCAGAGGTGGTGTTGAAGGTAAGCAGCGCAGTCAAGGCGAGAAGATCTTCATTTTTAGCTTGATTCGTAATTTCGACTTGGACAACAACTTCACCAGCTTTGTCCTTTTCCAAGGTGCCAAGTTCGACAATCAAAGCACGGTCTTGTTTAGAGTAGACACCAGCTGTGGTCTTTTTAAACTTCATGCCTTCTGGCAAACCAAGACGGAGAATCGCGTCTTCAATTTTCACAAGCGCTTTGTAAGAGACAGTGAAATCAATAATGTCACCCGGAACGACTTCTGAGAATTTAGAAGCAACTTTGAGGGAAACTAGGCCAGTCGTATTACTGCCACTGTTGCCGTTTGAAGTACCACTTGAAACCGTTTTAAAGACAATGACATCGCCACGGGATACGCCAAGAGAATTTTCAGCAACTGCTCGATAGAAGTAAACGGTGTTTGGGACAAGACCAGAAACCACTTGATTGAAGCTAAGTTGGCCAATCGAGCCGATAACTTCAGCCGTGGTGGTTTTGCCTAAATCGATGGTTTTACCATATTCGAAGTAAACTTTGGTAGAAGTGGCGACGTCGATAACCGCCAACCCGTTGAGTTTAGCCGAAGTTCCGCCAACCGAAGTAGCCAAGCTGGTGAACGCTTTAAGCGCATTGGTGATCACTGTGCTTTCGGTTTTGAAAGAAACAATGCCGCCAAGAACCGTGCCGTAACTATTTGAAGCAACGGCCCGATAGAAGTAGGTGGTATTAGCCAAAAGGTTAGAAACCGGGACCGAAATACTGATCAAATTAGAATCATTGCCGATATTTTGCGTACCAACAGTTTTAACCAAATCAGATTCATTCGTGCCATATTCGAACCAAACAGTTGTTGAGACGCCATTTGGATTAACTTTGCCGCGGAAAGTCGCGCTTGTTTCCGTAACATTGGTCGGGCTTTGAGCGTTAACAGTTGGCGGCAGATTGCCAGAATTTGGCGTATCAGTTGTGGTAAAGTTTAAAGTATTTGAAGCATTTTTAATGGCGTTGCTATCTTTAACCACTGCCCGGAAGTAGTAAGTGGTGTCAGCCGTAAGGCCTGTTACATTAACAGAAGCATTGCCACTTGAAGTATTCACCGTAACGAGAGAAGTGTTTTGGCCAAAAGCGGTAGAAGTGCCGTATTGAAACCAGACTTGAGCCGAGCCGCCCGCCGCATTAGCGAAGGAAGCATTTAATTTTGCGCTGGTTTGATTGATGTTTGAGGCCGCCACTGAAGAAATAGTGAAGGTGGTGTTTGGCGCATCGTATTCATCATTGTCAGTTGAAGACAAACAACCGGGATCATTCATATCGATAAGTTTGTCATCATCGTTGTCCTTTCCGTCGTTACACTGATAGATGGTTGGGGCGGTACCACTAACCTTTAATTCAAGAAGGACGAAACCTTCGCGACAATCAGGATTAGCAGTCGGACAGGCGAATTTAGATTTGATGACGCCAATATTCAAGCCGCTGGTGAAAGCTTCATCGCCGATTTGGTTAAAAGGAAGACCAGCGGAAACAGTTGATTGATTTGGATACCACTTTAAAGAATTAGCGACGTAGCTCACCGTTTCCGTTCCTGGATATTTAAGAGTCACGGAACCAGCCGCTGGATAAGAGGTGTTATCAGCCCAAATTTTTACGTTGTAAGTGGCGGTCTTTTGGGTGTCATTTACAACATCTGATTTAGCAATCGAGATTTTTGTATTTGTCGCATCCCAGTTACCCGTATTCTTATAACGAATCTTAAGAGTAACGGTGTCGCCAGCTTCGGCCGTTACCGAAGAAGACCAGTTGCTGTTGGTTACGCTTTGGGTACCAAGCGCGACTCCGGCGGTCGGTTTGTTGTCAGTATTAAAAACGGTGTAAGTCATAGTGGCCGCGTTAGCAAGACCGGGTTGCGCAAACGCAAAAGCCCCTAAAACAAGGGTCGAAACGATTAAATTTTTTGTAATATTTTTCATAATCTTTTTATTTTTAAGCCGATTGGGGACAAAAAATGCCTTAAAAAGGCTTAATTTACAATAATCTTTTACTTCAATACTTTAGCATATAGGTCAAATTTCGTCAAGGCCCCCTTGACTAACCCCTATATTTATTAACTTTGTAAAATAATTAGAAAGATAATACCGGTCATACTGTTCCCTCACCTGGACAAACCAATATGGAACGGTTCAGGAACAGTATGACCGGTATTTCTGCAACACTCCTGTGTCGCAGGTAAAGAAAAAAGCGCCGTGTACCTTAATAAAAGGTGCACGGCGCTTTGTAGCTAATCTCAATTTTTCAGCGCCGGTGATATTGGTAAGTCATATTCGCTGGTTGGCAAGTCGCCGGTTTTGGCGAAGGTGGATTACAGGTTGGCTGTTGGTAATAATTGTTGTTGCGACTATAACCATTGTTATAACCATAACCATAACCCCCGTAATTATTAGTCCCTATTCGAATTCCAAATGAAATTCCTGGCGAACCATAATAACTACTATAACCGCAGGAGGGATACGATGCTGGCACATAATAAGAGGCCGGGTAAGTCGGAACAGGCCAGTAAACTTGGAGAATTTGCGGCTGCAGGACTTGCTGTTGTTGGACGGGTTGTTGTGTTGCCACAGGCCGGTCAACATAAACCGTTTCCGGTTTTTGCGCTATCGGCGGGGCCGGCACAATGGGAACTTCTGGGGCAAGTGCGGCAACTGGTTCTGGCTCATCGCCAAAGGTTTTCGCGCAGTAAACCGGATTACCACAGCGGAGTGAAGCGAGCACTTTACCTTTGTTGGGAGAAACCAAAAATTTCTCATCCGCCAAAGATAATCTGTCGCGCCGCTTAATATTTCCGTTTTTCCAATAAGCTTCGGTGATTTTGGTATTGGCTGGCAAAGTCAGCGTGTTTGCTTTTTGCAATCGGTCTTTGATCGTTGCTATTCCTTCTTCATCAAAATCAAGTTTCCGGCCGCCGGCCAGATAACTGCCGTTCCACAAGCTAGCAAAAGCCTGGGCGTGAATTTCCGGGGTGACCCCTTCGGTATAAAGTTCTGATTCCCCATTAAGAGCTGACAGCAGTTCTTCCTGGGTGATGTTATCATTTTGAAAAAAAGAACCGTTACCCTGTTCGGCCCAAGCGATTTGAGCCAGTAAAAATGAGATGACAAAGATCAAGTTTTTCATTGTGTTTCGGTATTAAAAGGTTTAGATTTCCGGGTTTATTTTCTGTGTCCAAATTATCATAAAACAAGAGGTTTGTCAAGGTCACCTTACCTGAATTCAACCTCCTGCCGCGGGAAACTTATTTGCCGAACCGTTCCTGAACTTTTCGGATAGGCTTTCTTCACCTGGACAGCCAATAGGGAACGGTAAAGAAAGCCCATCCGAAAAGTTTGGTCGTCCAGGTGAGGCAGATAAGTTTTCCGCGGCTGGAAAAGATTTGGTGCTGGTAAAGAAAAAACCCCTCCTTGTTTTCACAAGAAGGGGTAAATTTGCCCGCTTTTACTCGCCTCTAAAATCGCACGCCGAGCGTAAGAACCGCTCTTCGTTCGATTGAGGCGCCGACAACCACTGGGGCGTCGCCCTTCTCCAGCTTATACAGCCAAAGCGGCGGGTTGTTGTTTTTGGTCACTGCAAAACTACAATCAACATAATATTCAATTTTTTTCTGACTGAACCCGGCTTTCTTTGATTTGAACACTTCGTTCAAACCAAAACCAAAAGCCAGAGTCGTTCGTTCAAATGCTTTTAAGTTGTCAGAAAAATTCGCAGCAAGATTATCCGGGTCCCATTTCATTTGGATGAATGGATTCCCCACCAAAGGATTACCGGCCGCCGCTACGCCGCCCCGCAAGACAACCTTCTTAATTTTACCTTCCAATCCAACCCGGAGGTTGGCGGTCGGCTTAAGAGTTGTTCTGATGTCGCGATTTTGGTCAAAGGCGACATCGGGGGTCCTCACCCGGAGCGATTGGTAATCAATCGCTTCGTAGTCAAGATTAAGCGTAAAACTTTTGGCGGCATTCGAGAAACCGAAGCTGGCAATTGCTTTGGAAGGAGTGGCAATCTGGTAAGCAACAACTTCTTCGGGGGACTGTGCTTCAAGATTCCGGTCAATAATATCGGATTTAAAACGAGCCGTTCTTACCTCCACTATGTTCATAAACATAGGGGTCTGGCCAGAAAGCCCGAGATTTAACCAATTTGTCGCCTGGAAAATTGCCCCGCCTTTGAGGCCAAAGCCGCGGCCCACTGCCAAAACATCACGCTCATAAGTGAAGGAGTTTAAATACGGAATTAAATCAGCCGCAAGGTCGGCTTCGCGGTAAACAACGTGTTCGTTGAAATTAACACTTGATCTCGTCAGAGCGACACCAAGTGAGAGTTTCTTGCCATAAGTGGCGGCAAAATTTACCACAAACGATTTCGCGGAGCCGCTTCGCTCCCGACTAAAACTCTGCATTTCCCCGCCATTCGGGATAACCGAAAAATATTTTACCGAGTCGTATGGAAATTGACGCGGTATGGTATCGATGAGCATGGCTTGGAAAGCCAAACCGGCGCCCATCGGATCCAAATTTTGCGGTTGTATTCCTTCCCCAAAATTTACTTTTTCGAGGAAAGCGTCGAGTAATGAGTTTTTGCCATTGATTCCTTCAGCCAGCAGTCGTTCATTAAAATCAGCGGTGCGGACAAAGCCCACGCCAAGATTCAAATTCGACCACTGACCTTTCTTTCGCTTCATCGCAATTTTGTTTTTCGAAATTTTATCGAGGCCGTAAACAAGCCCGATGCTACCGATGCCGTTTTTCCAGCGTTCATCAGTGACGGCATTTTTGTGCATCATTGATTCAACTCGTTTTGCTTTTACAAACGGGTTTATTGTAAACTCGTTTTTGAAGCAAAGAGCCAGGCCGGCTGGATTTTGCATCGCGGAAGCAAAAGTGCCGCCAAACGCCCCGATACTGCCGGCAAGCGCTGCGGTTTTAGCGTCACCAAAAAAATCGTTTTCTTTGGCAAGGTCAATTGTTTGTGACTTTGCAAAAAGAGCTGTGAACACAGCGGTTAAACAGATAAGAATTGCTTTCATTTGGTATGGAATTTAGATTGTTTGTGTTTTGTGTTTGAAAAGAATCTGATGCAAATTATGCATATTTTATAAAAAATGTCAACCCTGCGACACTTGGTGTCGAGGGATGAAAAAAGCCCTCTTTTGGAAGAGGGCTTTATATGGTAATCATTAATCGAGTCCGTCATCTTGCATGGCAGAAGGGTTTACGCCTGGCGCACTGTCAGTGCCGTCGGATTTGTAAACAAGAAATCTCATGGCGCAGAGATAATATTTATCCATGAGGACACTGACTTCTTTTTTGAACAATTTCTTGTTCTCCTTCGTGTCTTCGCCTTTGGTTGATAAAATCGCCATGTAATCATCCGTCAGGACTTCTTCGATGTTGACTTCATTGGGAACATAAATCTCCATCCAAAGCTTCATTTTGATGGAGGTCACGCCATTTTTCCAGGAAGAAGCCACCACATCGGTAGAGTCCTTGGCCAGATAAAAGACCAGCCGGTAAGATTCTTCTTTTGCGTTCTCATTGTTGTGAAGACGCACCCGCATTTTGTAATAAAGAGGAATCAGTTTGCCGTCCTCATCTTTAATGGCAGTAATGTTTTCCAAGAGGTCAACAGGAAATTTTGTTGTCTTGTGCAGCGCTCCGGGACCGCCCCAGTTAATGAAGACGTCTTCGATTTTAGGGCTTTGCGCAAAGGCCGGAATAATCGATAAAAAGGCGGCAAAAATAGCAATAATTGTTTTCATCTGGTTATGGGTTTAAAAGGTTTTTGTTTGCTTTTTAGAATAACAACTGGCTATATTTATACATAACAAGGGTGATTTGTCAAGAGGGGTAAGAAAGTAGTAATTGCTATACTTTAGAAATGGTCACCTTCGATGACGACAAACAAAAACGGCAAATCGACGAGATCCGCGCGGAAGAGGAAGAAAATTTAATCCGGGTTTTGGCTGAATCGAAATACAATCTCCCCTACATCAACTTAAAGCCGATTCCGATTGAAAACGAAGCGCTCCGGATCATCCCCGAAGAAGAAGCAAGAAAGTGGGCGGTGGCGCCTTTCCGAATTTTGGGCAAAAATTTGCACGTAGCTATTTTTTCACCAAATAAACCGGAGGTTAAAGAAATGCTCACGAGCTTGAGCGCCCGCGGCTTTAAGGTTTTCCTTTACATGGCGAGTCACCAGAGCCTTTTAAAAGTCTGGGGCCGTTATAAAGAATTGTCTCAGACGGAATCAACCAGAGCCGGTGGCCTTGATGTTTCGGGTGAGGTCTTGACCTTGCTTGGAAAAGAAATAAAATCGATTCAAGATATTCCGAGAATTATCGAATCGAAAACAAAAGAAGTGAAAACTCATCGGGTTTCCCGAATGCTTGAAGTTATTTTGGCGGGAGCAATTTCCATTGATGCTTCTGATGTTCATATCGAACCCCAAGAAAAAGAAGTCAGGCTCCGCTATCGTATTGACGGCGTGCTTCAAGAAGTTATGAGTTTTCCTTTTGACTTATTTAAAATGCTTGGCGCTCGGATTAAGCTTCTTTCGGGACTAAAACTTTCCTCCGAGGCAACCGCTCAAGACGGCCGTTTTTCAATCTGGATTGGCAAAGATGAAATCAATGTCCGCGTCTCAACTGTCCCCGGCGCTTATGGTGAAGGTTTTGTGATGCGGCTTCTTAACCCAAAAGCGATCCGGGTCGGCCTTGAAGAGCTTGGAATTGAAGCTAAACTTTTTTCAATTATTGAACGGGAAATCAATCGGCCCCAAGGAATGATCCTCGTTACCGGCCCGACTGGTTCGGGAAAAACCACGACTTTATACGCCTTCCTGCGGAAAATTTATTCACCGGAGATTAAAATGATCACTATTGAAGACCCAATTGAATACCACTTAACCGGCATCACTCAAACTCAAGTGGAGCCGGAGAAAAAGTACACATTCCTTGCGGGCTTGCGCGCCGCGATGCGCCAAGATCCGGATGTAATTATGGTTGGTGAAATCCGCGACACCGAAACAGCCGCTACCGCCATTGATGCGGCGCTAACCGGTCACATTGTCTTTTCAACGCTCCATACCAATAACGCCGCCGGGGTTATTCCGCGTTTACTTGATCTTGAGGTCAACGCCAAGATTTTGCCGAGCGCTCTCACCTTATCGCTCGCTCAACGGCTTGTGAGAAAGCTTTGTAATCACTGCAAAAAAGAAAGAGTCCCCACCAAAGAAGAAGAAAAAATGATCCGTGACATAATTAAAAAAGGCATTGCTGTTGGTAAAGATTTTGCCAGCAGTAATATTACCGAGAAAATGCCGTTAAAAATATTTGACGCGGTTGGCTGCGCCAATTGCAGCCATCTTGGCTATCGGGGCCGGATCGGTGTTTTTGAGGGTATTCTTACTGATGAAAAAGTGGCGACGATTATCGTCGAAAAGCCGAGTGATCGCGAAATAAAGAAAATCGCGGATACTCAAGGAATTTTTGACATGAGAGAAGACGGGATTATAAAAGTCCTTCGAGGCGTCACGAGTTGGGAGGAGTTAAAAAGTAATGTTGATATTTACTCCGATTAGTGAGGTTGAACCTCGATAGTTGATGATAGTTGAAGATCTGAAAGAAAAAATCGTAAACCTCTAAACAATTCTTTTCTACAACAAGGTAAAAAAGTAGCAGCAACTTTTAGGATAAACCCAGGAATGCAAGCACACCAGGCTGTCCTGTCGGCAACTACATGAAGCGGACTCCAATTGCTTAGAGGTTTACGACTTCTTCAAGGAACTAAATTGTAGCAAGAGCGAGAAGAGACAAAAATTAAAGACTGTTTAAAATTTGTTGAAAACTCGCTATACTTAGGGGATAAACCCAAAACTGATGAGAATATAGCATAAAAAATATTATATGTCAACAAACAACCAGAGTAAGGACGCCTTCCTTGATTTGACGCTAAGGCCAACCAAGTGGCAGGAATATATCGGTCAAAACCCGATTAAGGAGAATTTGCGGATTTTAATCCAGGCGGCAGGTGAACGACAGGAGCCAATTGAGCATCTTCTTTTTTACGGACCACCTGGCCTCGGCAAAACCACGCTCGCCAACCTGATCGCAAAAGAAACAAACCGCCAAATAAAAACTACTTCCGGCCCGGCTATTCTGCGCGTCGGCGATCTTGCTTCGGTTCTCACCAATCTTTCCCCCGGCGACATCCTTTTTATTGACGAGATTCACCGTTTGAGCAAACAAATCGAAGAGGTTTTGTATCCGGCGATGGAGACAGGTAAACTCGATATTATTATTGGCAAAGGCCCTTCGGCCCGGACCATTCAGCTCGATTTGCCGCCCTTTACTTTGATTGCCGCCACCACGAGAATTGGACTTCTTTCTTCCCCGCTCCGGAGTCGTTTCTCCGGCGGAACTTTCCGGCTGGAATTTTATAATTTAGAAGAAATTAAAAAAATTATTACCCGATCGGCAAAAATTCTTGGCATTGATTTAGACCAGAGGGCGGCGGCTGAAATCGCGAAGCGAAGTCGCTTTACTCCAAGAGTCGCTAATTATTTTTTGAAACGTTGCCGTGATTACGCCCAAGTACATAAGGAGAATTTAAGCGAGGCGGCGGTTTGCAAAGCTCTCACTCTTCTTGAGGTTGATGAGTTTGGTTTAAATGCTCTTGATCGGAAAATTCTTGAAATTATCACCAATAAGTTTGGCGGCGGACCAGTCGGTTTGAAAACAATCGGCGCCGCAAGCGCCGAGGAAGAAGGAACAATTGAAGAAGTGGTGGAGCCTTATTTGCTTCAGGTTGGCTTTCTTGAGCGAACGGCGCGCGGCCGAATGGCCACCAAAAAAGCCTATGAGCATTTGGGTTTTTCGGTCCCAGCTGATTTAGAAAACAGATTAATATAACTTATGTCCGGCCATAACAAATGGACTCAAATTAAACACCGCAAAGCGGCCATGGATGCCAAAAAAAGCCAAATCTTCAGCAAGCTTGCGCGCTTAATAAGTTTAGAAGCAAAAAAAACAAAAGGTGATCGGGGTGCCCTGAGTTTACGGGCGGTAATTGAAAAAGCAAAAAAAGTAAACATGCCGATTGAAAACATCGATCGGGCAATAAAAAAAGCGACGGAGTTATCGTCAGATTTAGAACCGATCACCTATGAAGCCTATGGCCCCGGCGGCGTTGCGCTGATTATTGAAACCTTAACTAATAATCGAAACAGAACAGCGCCGGAAATAAAACATCTTTTATCCGAAAATGGCGGTAATTTAACAGCGCCGGGCGGTGTCACTTGGGCATTTGAAAAAACAAATGAGGGTTGGCAACCAAAAAATATGATTGATTTGGCCGAGGAAGATTTGGAAAAACTATCAAAACTTGTCGATATTCTCGAAGACAATCAAGATGTTCAAGAAGTTTTCACCAATGCCTGCTAAAAGTGGCACTTTACAAAATAATTTATGAAAATTTTGGCGATTGATCCGGGGTTTGAGCGTCTAGGCATCGCGGTTCTTGAAGGAAACGAGGTTTTGTTTAGCACTTGTTTTAAAACATCAAGCCGTTTGCCTTTTCCGGAAAGGCTCTTCCTTATCGGAAAAAAAATCGAAGAGATTATCAAGGAATACAAGCCGGAAGTTTTAGCAATTGAGAGTTTGTTTTTAGCCACTAACCAAAAAACGGTAATGCGGGTCGCGGAGACCCGGGGCGCAATAATCTACCTTGCCCAAAAATTCGACCTCAAGATTAGAGAATTCACTCCGCTTCAGGTTAAAATCGCGGTCACGGGCTTCGGTCGCGCCGGGAAAACCGAAGTAGCAAAAATGCTCAAAAAACTCTTAAAAATAAGGCCTGAAATCAAGTCAGATGACGAACTTGACGCTTTGGCGATCGGTTTGACGGCACAAGGGAGCCGGCTGATCTAGTTATCCCCAAAAGGTATTGCTTGGAAAAATAGTTTTTGGTAAAAATACAACCATAAATAAAAGGTCGTTTTATTTAAATTAGTTTAACTAAAAATTATGCCAAAAAAGCCTAAAAAAGGTGATGAAGAAATTCAAGAAAAAGGCGGCTGGCCGAACGATGAAGAAAGTAGTGAAATAGATGTTGGGACGGGAGACGATATACTTGAAGACGATTCAGATGATGGAGACCTTTACTAAAAACTAATCAATAAAAATTCTAAGAAATCGGTGTTTGCCGATTCGTAAGTCAAGCGGCTCACGGAGCCTGTAGTGATAATCGGAAATTTTTCCTTTTTTAAAATCACTAACAGCGCCTTCGGCAATAAGCCGCTTGATTTCATTTCGAGATGAAACAAGGCCGGCTCTTACTATCACTTCAATTAAAAGTTCATCGATTTTTGCCTTTGCAATCGGGGCGTCTTTTGGTATTTCGTGTTTTTGGAAAACCGCGTTAAAATTCTTTGCGGCTTTATCGCCTTTAGACAAGCCGTGAATCTCCCCAACAATTGTCGCGGCGAGTTTGACCTTGAGGTCGCGAGGCGGCAATTCTTTCGATAATTTTTCTATTTCTTCTTTTGGTAATTTTGTCAGAAGTTTGAAGTAGTCGCCAACAAGGCTGTCTGGCAGAGACATTAATTTACCAAACATTTCTTCTGGTTTTTCTTGGAGAGCGATGTGGTTGCCGTAGCTTTTGCTCATTTTTCTAACACCATCAAGACCGATAAGGAGCGGGGTGGTTAGAATATCTTGTTCGGGTTGATTAAACTGCCGTAAAATTCGCCGGCCCATCAAAAGGTTGAGTTTTTGGTCTTCTCCGCCGATTTCGACATCGGCTTTGACTTTAACCGAATCATAACCTTGGAAAAGTGGGTAAAGAACCTCCAGTAAAGAGAGATTTTTGTTGGCCGCCAGTCTTTTTTGAAAATCTTCTCTCTTGAGTGCTTGATTGATTGTTTCGGTGCGGGCGAGCGTCAAAATCGCCTTCAGGCCTTCTTTTTTAAACCATTTGCTATTGTGATGGACTTCGGTTTTTTTGATATTGATAATTTTACCAGCTTGGTCAAGATAGGTTTTTAGATTGGTTTTTACTTCCCGTTCGGTGAGAGTCTTTCTTTCTTCGCTTCTTCCGGACGGGTCGCCAATCATGGCTGTAAAATCACCGATGATTAAAACGATTTTATGACCGAGGTCTTGAAATTGTTTTAGTTTAAACAAAGAAACAGTGTGGCCAAGGTGGATATCGGGTGTTGTTGGATCAATGCCAAATTTAATTCTCAGTTTTTCGCCGGCTAAAATTCTTTTTTTCAAGTGATCGTATTCAATTACTTCGCTTGTGCCTCGTGAGATAAGTTCTTCGGTTTTAGCTTTACTTATTTCCATTATTGGTATAATACCACGAGTATGAAATTGACTAAAAGTCTAGTAAATATAGTCTTATTTTTCATTGCTTTAGGCCTTTTTCTTGGTGGGGGGGCGCTTCTTTGGGCTGTTAATTTAAAGATTCCTGATTTTAAAGCTTTTGATAACAGAAAAATTTCTCGCTCCACAAAAATCTACGATCGGACTGGTGAGATTCTTCTTTACAACATTCATAATGAAACAAAAAGAACAGTTGTGCCTTGGGAAGAAATCGGCGTTAATATTAAAAACGCCACAGTGGCGGTTGAGGATTCCGAATTTTATCATCACAAAGGAATACGTTTGGAATCAACAGCTAGAGCTCTTCTCACTAATTTGTTGAGGGGTGATATTTCAGGCCAGGGCGGCTCGACTATCACCCAACAAGTCGTCAAAAACACTCTTTTAACTGGCCGAAAAACCTTCGCTCGAAAATTAAAAGAATGGATTTTGGCTTTAAAAATCGAACAAGTTCTTGGAAAGGAAGAAATTTTGGCTGCTTATTTAAACGAGACTCCTTATGGTGGTAATTTATATGGGGTTTACGAAGCCAGCCAAGCCTTCTTTGGAAAAGAACCAGGGGATCTCACCAAGGCGGAAGCTGCTTATCTTGCGGCTATTCCTAAGGCGCCGACCTTCTATTCTCCTTATGGTAATCACAAAGAAAAACTTGGAGAAAGAAAAAATTTCATCTTAAAAAGAATGAGTGAGCTTGGTTTTATAACTGGAAGTGAATATCAAGCGGCGCTTGAGGAAAAAATAGAATTTAAATCGCCGGAATCAATTGGTTTAAAAGCGCCGCATTTTGTTTTTTACATAAAAGAATATTTGGAAGAGAAATACGGCAAGGATGTTGATACCCGGGGCCTTAAAATTATTACCACTCTTGATTATGATCTCCAAAAACAAGCGGAGGAAATTGTTTTACGGCAAGCCAAAGAAAACGAAAAAAATTGGAATGCTTCTAACGCGGGCTTGGTGGTAATTGATCCAAAAACCGGTCAGGTGCTTGTTATGGTCGGCTCTCGGGATTATTTCGACAAGGAAATTGATGGCAATTTCAATATCACAACTGCCACCAGGCAACCCGGCTCCGCTTTTAAGCCTTTTGTTTACGCGCGGGCTTTTGAGGAGGGTTTTACTCCAGACTCGGTTTTGTTTGACTTGCCGACCGAATTCCAAACCACTTGTGATCCTTATGGCCAAGCTTATCCTGGTAAAAATCAAAAAGATTGTTATAAGCCGGAAAATTTTGATAATAAATATAAAGGGCCGGTTAACCTTCGAACCGCTTTAGGTGAATCAAGAAATATTCCATCAGTAAAACTTCTTTATTTGGTCGGTATTAATGATGCTATAAAAACCGCCAAAAATATGGGGATTAATACTCTGAGTACGTCAGATCGTTATGGCCTCACTCTTGTTCTTGGAGGTGGTGAGGTAAAACTTCTTGAAATGGTGAGTGCTTACGGCTCTTTTGCGACTGGCGGCGTGAGGCATCCTCATAAATCAATTTTAAAAATAGAAGATGATTTTGGTAATAGGCTTGAAGAATATCAAGATGATGAATATGAAATTTTGTCGAAAAACAGTGTCGCTATGTTAAATAATGTTTTATCTGATAATGAAGCAAGAACCCCTCTTTTTGGCCCCCGATCATTTTTGTATTTTGAGGGGCGGGAGGTGGCTGGGAAAACTGGTACCACTGAAGACAATCGGGACGCTTGGCTTATTGGCTATACCCCTAGTGTGGTTTTAGGTGTTTGGAATGGTAATAATGATAATAGTTCGATGAAAAAAGGTTCTTCAATCACTGGGCCGATGTGGCACGAATTTATGCAGATCTTACTTAATAAATTTCCGGAAGAGGGTTTCGATTCTCCGGTAATTACTGAAAATATTGATTATCCGCCGATTATCCGCGGCTTTTGGCAGGGTGGTAAAAGTTTTTTTATTGATAAAATTTCCGGAAAACTTGCCACTGACTTCACTCCACCCGAAACAAAAGAAGAACGAGTAATAACAAATGTTCATTCAATCCTCTATTGGATTAATAAAAACAGTTTAAGTGAAAAACCAGAAGATCCTATTAAAGATAATCAGTTTTTAAATTGGGAAACATCGGTGGAAAATTGGTGGCAAGTTAATAAAAATTTATTTTCAATTACTAGTGAAGAGATGGTCCCAATAGAATTTGATGATGTTCATACAGAAGAAAAAACACCAACTGGATCTATTGTTGGTTTAAAGGATTCTTATTTAAGTAATGAGGTAATTAATTTCACTGTTTCAACCACAGCTGTTTTTGAAGTCCAACAAATAAGTGTTTATGTAAATGGTGTTTTGGTTGATTTGATTAAAAACCCACCCTATACATTCTCGATTGATTTGGGTGTTTTTGGTAACCTTAAACCTATTAATGAATTATTGGTGGTAATTGTTGATAGTGTTTGGAATAAAAAGGAGATTTTGGAAAATTTCCAAATTATTTAATATCTTCGATTAATAAATTAATGAGGGAATTTTTGAGGGTTTTTAAAATTTTTTCTTTTTTTAAGTAAATTACCCTTCTTGTGTAGGGGTTTTGTTTTAAATAGAGGATTTTTCCGTTTATTTTCATATCTTTCGGTGATATTTTTTCTTTTGTGTGATCGTAAATAATTGTTGTTATTATTTTTTTATTTTCTTCATCAAGATCAAGGAGTTTTTTAAATTTTTCAAGAAAAGAATTTATTTTCTTCATTATCGATTCATTGGCATAATCAAATAAAGAAAGGAGTTATTGCCGCCGCCAGAAATAATTACCGGCTTATTGGCTTCATTAAAACGAAGAATAATACTATCTTCAGGAATTGATTGAAAACAATCAATTAAATATTTTTGGTTAAAATTAAGAGTAATATCTTCTCCGGTTGTGGTGGTGGTGATTTTTGTTTTATTTTCACCAATATCATTATTTTGGGAACTGATTTCAAAAACTTTTTCTTTTGGTTTTAAATTTAATTTTATTTGATTGAATTTATCAGAAAAAACATTAGCAAGTTTTAAAGCGTCAAGAAGATCTTGTTTTAAAACAATGGCTTCAGTTTTGAATTCTTTGGGAATAATTTGTGTGTAATCCGGAAAAACACCATCAATTATTCTTGAGGTGAGGTAAAACCCTGGTGAAGAAAAAGATATTTGGTTTTTAGAAGAGGTTATTTTAAGAATTTCTTTGTTATCAGAAAGGAGTTTTATTATTTCAGTGATATTTTTAAGTGGAATTATAATACTTGGTAAATCAATGGATTTTTTTATTATTATTTTTTTCTCCGCTAAACGAAAAGAGTCGGTAGCAACAAAAATAATTCTATCATCAGAGGGGTAAATATAAACACTTGAGATTTCAGGTTTAATATCAGAAATGGCGCCGCTATAAAAAACCGAACGTAATCCATCAATAAACTTCTCACTTGGAATCTCCCATGATTTTCCGGAAACAATTGGAATTGTTGGAAAATCATCATGAGGAAAACTTTTAATTAAAATTTCATTATTTTTAGTCCTTACAAGAAGATTTTGGCCGACGAGTTCTAAAAAAACCTTATCTTCTCCCCGAAAAGAGTTAAGGGTGTTTGTTAAAATATTTCCCGGCACAGCTACCACCCCTTCTGTTTCAATTTTAGCCGGTACCTCGATTTCAACCCCAAGACTTAAATTAGTGGATCTTAATTTAACCACTTTCCCACTCGTTATAATCAAAATGGAGTTAAGAATTGGTAAGGTTAAATTTTTACCAACTCCTCTTTCTACTTGATTAACAGCTTTTGAAATTTTACTAAACAAACACTCAATCTTCATATTATTTATAATAATTAATTATCTATATTAAATTCTATTACTATTATACCTGTGGAAATGTTGAAAACTTAATTTAATCCCACTTCCATTAATAATTTAAATGAGAATTAAAATAATAAATTAAGTAAATGGTCTTGAAAAAAGTTAATAAAAAACCTTTTCAATCTTAATTAATAAAAATCAAAAAATTTTCAACAAACAAATAACACTATTACCACATCGTTATCCACCTTATTTAAACATCACTTTTATCTGCTCAAGTTCTTGATTAAGTAAATGGTCGCTTTTAATACTATTTTTTATTTTGAGGCAGGAATGGATAACAGTGGTATGATCCTTTCCCCCAAGTTTTTGGCCAATTAAAGGATAAGAGATACTAAACTCCTCCCTTAAAATATACATAACCACTTGTCTGGCTTTAACAACCTCCCGCCGTCTCGTTTTTTCATAAATAAGCCCATCTTCAAGGTTGTAAAAATCCGCCACCGTTTTAACAATATCTTTTATAGAAACACTCTTTTTTATTCTTACACTATTTTTTATCAAATTACGCACCTCGTTTAAATTAAGATCACGGCCTTTTAATTGGGTTTGGCAGATTACTGTGTTTAGACACCCCTCGAGTTCACGAATATTATCAACTATTGATTTAGCCACAAAATCAATAATTTCTTCAGGTAAAATAAGATCATTTTCTCTAAGTCGGGATTTTAGAATAGCCAGCCGTGATTCAAAATCAGGCTCAGAGATATCAACAATCATACCGGCCCCAAAGCGAGTTTTCAGTCGTTCTTCAAGCCCTGGAATATAATTAGGATGTTTGTCCGAGGAAAAAACAATTTGTTTACCAGCTTCATAAAGATTATTAAAAAGATGAAAAAGTTCTTCTTGAACCTTTTCCCGGCCAGAAATAAACTGAATATCATCCATAATTAAAACATCATATTTTCGGTATTTTTCTTTAAAACTATTAGTTTTATTTTTTTGCAAAGCACTGACATAATCCATTGAAAAGTGCTCTAAAGAAGCGTAAATAATCTTTTTCCCCGTTTTATCTTTTATTTCGTTGCCAATTGCCTGAATGAGATGGGTTTTTCCTAAGCCAGTGCGGCCGTAGACAAAAAACGGGTTATAGGTTTTCCCCGGCATATTAATAATGGCTTGAGCGGCGGCATAAGCAAGATCATTAAATGGTCCGACAATAAAAGAACCAAAACGATAACGAGGATTTAAATTATCTTCTTTGTTAACATAAAGGTCTTGAAGAGGAAGGTGGCCAAATTCAACAGCGATTTTCCCAACTACTAGTGGTTTAGAAATCACATATTCCACCCCCCGCATCTCAACGAAGGCTGTCATCAGGGTTTTTATAATAAGTTTGTGAAATTTGTCACAGAGCCATTTTTTAACAAACTCATTAGGAACAGCAATGTAAAGAACTCCCCCATCTTCTTTTAAAATTCTGGTTTCTTTAAACCAAGTCGAAAAATTAGCCGGAGAAACATTGTTTTTGATCTCAAAAAGGCAGGTCTCCCAAAGTTGTTTTAAATCCAGCATTGTTTGTTGTGATATTTACAATTTTAAATTTTCTTAATTGAAAATGTTTAGTCCTTTAAAGTCTATAACAACAAAAACAAAATCTAAACCCATCCAACTTGTTGATATCATGTGGAAAAGTTATTATACCAACAATAGATCATTGCCTGCAAATAAAAATTGTTGTATACTCAAAAATATCAAAAATTATGTCATTCACTTACAACCCCTCAAGAATAAAAAGAAAGAGAACCCATGGTTTTCTTGCTCGAAAACGCAAGGCCACTGGTAGAAACGTGATAAAACGCCGCCGCCAGAAGGGCCGCCGCCGTCTTAGTGTTTAAAAATGCCGGGCACCAACCGAGTTCCCCGAGCGCTTTTTAGTGAGGTTTTAAAAAAAACAAAACCTTACTCTCTTCCAGGACTTCGTCTAAGGTTTTACCCAAACAAAACTCTAAAATCATCCTTTGCGGTTTCTTTAAGAGTGGCCAAAAAAGCCACTGAAAGAAATATTTGGAAGCGCCGCGGCTACAGCGTTTTTCGAAAAATACAAAATAAGCTAAAAAAAGGAACTTATTTATTTTTTCTTCAACCAGAAATCAAAAATATCTCCTTTGCCGAATTTGAGAATAAAATCACCCTTCTTCTCCAAAAAGCCAATTTAATTAATGAGTAATTTTTTTGTTTTTTTAATAAAAAGCTATCAAATTTTTTTAAAACCATTTTTTATCGCCTTTGGTTTGAAATCAGAGTGTGTTTTTTACCCAAATTGCTCCGAGTACGCCAAAAAAGCTTTTTTGAAATTTAATTTATTCAAAGCTTTTTGGCTTACAGCCAAAAGAATTCTTCGCTGCCACCCTTGGCAAAAAAACCACCTCGACCCTATCTAAAGTTTTTCCAAAACAACCCTTCTTTGTTTCCAAAACAACCCTTCTTTGTTTCCAAAACAACACTTCTCGCAGAGCACGGATATTTTTCTGCTGAAAAATTCCTCGTGCTCGGCCCGTCGGCCTCACGAAAGGCAAACTGCTTTGCCTTTCGTCCGGTGCCGGAGGCAATCGCCGATGTCGCGCTACGCGCGACAGGCGATAGGCAAGTCTCTACTCATAGTGTTGTTTTGGAAACAGGTTTGCCTTTTTATTATGGTTAGGTAAAATAAGGAAACATGATTTCTTTATTTAACACGGTTTTATTTGAGCCCCTCCATAATGCCCTCGCCTTTCTCGTTGCCATTATTCCCGGCGGCGATATTGGTCTCGCGATTATCATTCTTACCATAATTGTTAAACTAATTCTCTATCCTCTTACCAAACGATCAATCGACTCAAATCGAAAAATGAAGCTTCTTGAGCCGGAACTTGCGAAAATAAAAGAAGAATACAAAGACAAAAAAGAAGAACAAGCAAAAAAAACTTTTGAGCTCTATAAACAAAACAAAATTAATCCTTTCGCAGGCTGTCTTATTATTTTAATTCAACTGCCAATCATCATCGCCCTTTATTATGTTTTTTTGAAAGGCCTCGATTTTTCCTCGGAAAGCCTTTATTCTTTTGTTACCGCGCCAACAATCATCAAAACACAATTCCTGGGATTGGTTGACATGGGTTCAAAGAGTCTTATACTAGCAATACTAGCCGGTATCACCCAATACCTTCAAACAGCGCTTTCTATGCCGAAAACGAAGAAGGAAGCAAAGAAAGATGATTCTTTTTCCGGCAGCCTTAAACGAAGCATGGATCTTCAAATGCGCTACTTCCTCCCCCTCTTTATCGGTTTTGTCGCTTTCCAAGTCCAAGCCGCTGTCGCGCTTTACTGGGTAACCTCCAACATCTTCACAATAGGCCAAGAACTTTACGCTCGACCATGGAAAATATCAAAAGAACAATTGAAGAGCTAATCGCAAAAACAGGATTTGATGTTGATGATTTAAATTTTTGCGATGAAGTGGAAGGTTTGTGGTGCCAGATTAAAACTCCCGACTCTGGTCTAATGATCGGTCCTGATGGTGAAACCTTAAGCGCCATCAATCACCTCGTCTACCGGATTATTGAGAACAAAAAAATCGAAAACCCACCAATGGTTTTTGTTGATGTCAACGGCTACAAGAAGCATAAAATCGAAAATTTAAAAACCAAAGCCCATATGATGGCCGAAAGAGCGCGGTTTTTTAAGTCAAACATTGAAATTGAACCAATGCCGGCCGGCGAACGGCGTATCATCCACCAATACCTTGACGGCAAGCCGGATATTAAAACCGAATCCACAGGTGTCGGCAAAAGCCGCCGCATCATCATCAAATATATCGCGAATGACTCCACAATCTAAAATTGACTCAATTTTGTTTTATGGTAAAATTAAAGAAAGCCAGTTCTTTCATTAAAAAATTATCAATTAATTTTAAAAAAACATAATATGGAACAATTTCCAAAACCAAAACAAGAACAAAAAAATTACGAAATGGTCGCCACCAAAGAAGGAGCAATTGCTGTCCCTAAGGGCAAAGCCGAAGAATTTCTAAATTTACCGAAAGAGAAGCGCGAAGAGTGGCTCAAAAACAATCCGGTGGAAATGGATAAGTAATCGAACTAAAAACCCATCAAATGATGGGTTTTTATATTTTCAAGAGCCAAAGCGAGCCATCGCGTTTGTTGGTGAAAACAAGGTTCTTTTCATCTGAATCAAGCGCCAGATTTATCGCGTCAATTGGCTCAAGATCTAAATCATTAATGACACTGGTCGTAAAATTTGAAGCATCAATTTGCCAGATACTGTCGGTGAAGGAAACGATACCTTGATACCAATCATCCGGATAATTGGCTCCCGGTAGGCTTTTCGGCACGGCGCAGTATATTCTTTCGCTATTTTCATTAAATACGCATTTTTCCGGCAGAGTTTTAAGACCAAGATCGGAAAAAGCCCGTTCACTGATATAGTACATTTGAGTGGTTAAACCATCGTTTTCCGAAGCGCTTACCAATATTTTTTCGCCATTTGGGCTAACGAGCGTCGAAAGCCCGTTAATACCGCCAAGAATTTTATTGAGGACTTCCGTTTTCGAGTCAAATTTATAAAGATAACCCGGCAGAGCGAAAGTCGGTTTAGTGAGAAGATAAATAGCGTCTTTCCAATCAACCAGCCATTCCGTAAAGGCCGATTCGAGCGTCTTACTGGCTTCACTGGTCGCGAAGTCAAGCGTAAAGCCGACCGAGCCGAAAACCCCGCCGCCAAGCGCCGCGCTTGCCAGATAAAAGACATTTTTTCGATCAGGCGAGAGGGCAAGACCCAAAAGATCGTTGCCGATAAAGGTCCCCGGCAGTTCTTGGCCAAAAACTTCACCCGTGAGTTTTCCGAGAAAAGTCGTGATTTCGCCGGCTTGAGAATAACGAAGCAAAACACCCCCGTTTTCGCCAAAGAAAGCTTCCGCTAAACGCGGAATAGTAGCGCCAGTAATTTGCTCGGATTCTAGTTTGTTGACATCTGTTTCGAAAATTCGCCCGTCATTTTTGGCGGCGAAACGAAGGACCGGCACCAAAACCACTTCTGGTTCTTGAAATTTATTTAAGGCAATTTTAGTTTTTGGACCAACTGCGCCGTCAGTAGTCAAATTATATTCTTTTTGGAAAAGAATAACCGCCTCTTTAGTAGCCCCGTTGAAATTACCATCTTCATTTAAAAGTGCCAATTCTTTTTTGGTCAAAAAGCGATTAAGAATGATTTGGAGATTATTGACAGCCGTATTACTGGCTCCTAATTTGAGATTGGGGTAATTAGTAAAATCAAAAGCTGGCAAATTAGCTTCCTCTGGATTAGTCACGGCTTCTTTTTCCACAAAACCAGCGCCGGCCACCGGGAAATCAGTAATTTTGAAAAGACGAATCTCACCAGCGACTGCCCCCACAACCTCCTCCGCTGGTCCTAAAGGCAAGCCGGTTGGTAAAAGCTCCCCTTCCTCGGCTTCTCGCGGGAATCTCGGGAAGGGCAGGAATTCGCGGGGTCTCACTCCTTCCTCTCCCGGCGCGGTTGGTTTTATTAAAAGGGTGATGCCAACAATAATCGCGACAAGCGCGATGACGATGAGCAGGATATAGATGATTGTTCGTTTGGGCATGATAAATTAATTATATTACTTTGAAGCGTGAAAATGATCCCCAGTCGCGTAGTTTGATAAAGTAATACCAACTGCCCCCCCTTTCTTTAAAGAGTCAAATTTGTTTTTTTCTTTAATTTCATATTGTATTTTTATATCCTGTTTTTTAGCTGCCTCAATTACAACATTTATATTTTGAGCTAAAGTTTTATCATCAGAAGAAGGGGTCGTAAAATTAAAATCAATAGCGTGACCGTTATAATGCCCTTGGCTACAATGACCTTTATAGCTTGCCGGCCAAGCTTCTGTAATTTGCCATTTTATATTTTCTTTGTCAGTCACCTTTTTCATTTCTAGAAGCGCAAGAACAAAGTCCGCGTTGATAGATTTATTATTTCCTGTGAATTGAAAACTCCCTGGCTCGGTACATGTATCACAATCTGTATCTATTTTGGGCGGTGGTTTGCATTTAGAATAATCAAATGTGCCATCAGGTTTTTGAGTGGCTGACTCGATATCAATCGATTGAGATTTAATCACTAAACTTACATCAACTAAATTCGGATTAATGGTATTTAAAATCATGTAAGAAGCGAGGACAAGAACGAGGCCAAATAAAGCATTCTGAATCATTTTCTTCGCCGCCCCTTTTTCAAACACCGATTCCTCAAGCATCCATTTAATCCCGCCGATGACGATCATAAGCACCGCCAAGACACCCGCGATCATCACCACTAGAGTGATGATTTTGTTCACATAATCACCAACCCCGGTCCTTGTATCAATCGACCCCCCCAAACCCGGCAGTGGTTCAAGAAAGGTATAAACGCCGGTATAAACGCCGGTTGCCGGAACACCGGAGACGTTTTGTAAACCGATATCGGTAAAGATCTTCGCGCCTTTAACACCAACAAATCCCCACGGCTCGTCACATTTATTTTCATCAGTTTCGCCAGCGGCTTCGTGCTTATGGCAATCATAAGTTAAAGGATCTCCTGTCGACACAAGTTTTTCTTCCTTTTTGCTATTGATAATCCCAGCGCGGTAAGCGCAATTCGTGCCATTAGCCTCAGTGGTTATTTTGTCGCATAAAATCTCGCCCGGGTCGAGATCGATTTCAACAGTTTTTTCCGTTACCGCCAAATCTAGCGCGATAACAGGAAAGAAATATTCGCCTCCCACAAACCAAGAAAACAGCCATTCGGTAATATTTTTTTCGGTCTCAGTTTCCTCAAAAAGAAATAGTAATGGACTTATGTATTTACCAACTTCTGTAACTGCTTCTGAAAAGTCCTTCGCAACTTTTTTTGCTTTATTGGCTTTGAGTCCGATGAAAAATGGCACCGTCTTGTTTATGCATTTCTCTTCAAGAGAAAGAATTGCCTTGATCCGCGGTCGCTGATCGTCTTGGAACCAAGGCGGTTTATCAGTGGCTGGATTTTTTTCTTTTGTTTTGTCGTCGTCTGGCTCAAGATGACCTATTTTTAAATCACAGGCTTCGCTATCCGGGGGGTTATCATCATCGATATTCTTGGCAAAAGCGCCGTCAACACGGAGGCCTTCCCAATCAAATAAACAACGGCCACTTCCGAAACCTAAGAGACTCGGGCATCGGTAACTAAGAAAACTGTCTTTAATCCGCGGATCAATCTTTTCATTAATTTTTATTGAAATCATTTCTTTAAAAAGAAGACCACTCTGGGCATCAAGCGCGTCTTCAAGATCAGTTCGCGCGTCTTCCCCGGTCAGTTCTTTATATTTTTCTCTTAAGGCGTTGACAACAAGGTCTTTAGTGTTATAGGGCGACACTCCCAGTCCTTCCACATTGATCCAATAAAAATCCACCCCACCTTCCCCTTCTTGATCCCCGGGTTTGTCAAAAGTCAGAGTTATTTTTCTCCCAGTGGGAGAAAAAAGAGCGTTCTCAATAATATCGATTGAATCGTCAATATACTGGCCGACAATTTGTATTTGTAACACTTTGTCCCTACAATTGTCAGTCACCTCAACTTCAAGAGTAACCGGCTCCGGCGGTTCAACAACATCAAAACTTGCGGGGAACCCCGAAGGACTGAATTTGGCGGATCTAATCTCGCAAACACCCGGCGCCAATTCAAGGACTTCCCCATAGCCAGTGGTTTCTAATCCTTGAGAGCTTTTGTAAGTAATTCCCGCCTGATAGTTATAAATGGCACCGCTTTCAAGTCCTCCAAGAATTACCTCAAATCTTCCTTTTTGGTCAGCGTCATAAGTGATAGCGCTAAGGGGCGAGGCCTTTGGCCAAGTGTCGGCGTTGGTGTCCTTTTTCCCATAGCGAACAAAAGCGCTGGGCGGCGTATAACCGCTTGGGATTTTTGTAAAAGTGCCGCCGACTGTGTAGGCCGGATCTCTTGCTTGGATTACCGGCAGAGTTGTAACCGTCTGAGCTTGTCCTTGACTGGGTAAAAACCAAAACAGCCCAAAAATCGCAAAAAATATGCCCAATTTAATTATTTTTCCCACCTTCATTTATCTTACTTATTGTCACGGACATTGTCTTACTCCCGGAAAGCAGTAATTTGTCAGCATGAATGACTTCAAGATCGACTCGCGCCAAACCATCACTACCCATCGGCTGAATATTGATCTTGTTTTTCACCGGCGTTGCCACCTCATTGTTATTGATTTTCCAAGTAAACTGAAGCAAAGAATCGGCAATATTTCTCGGCGAGAAGAAAAATGGCTCAGCGACCACAGTGGCTTCCTTATCCAAAGACAAACTATCAAGCGCCCGCTCGTATTTCACCCCTTCCTCGGAATCCTCATAAAAAAGAATCTTTGGCGCGGTCATTTCAAGATTGACGGTACTGCCGCCAAGCTCGGCTTGCTGGCCACTCGCGCTAACGCCGATATTTTCCCGCTTATTTAACATGCTGTTTTTGAAAACAAAGAAGCTTTTTTTGAAACCAAAACCACTTTGATCAATATTGCCGCTACGTGACCACTCATAACCCAATTGATTTGGCGCAATTTTTCGCCCCGCTACCATTATGTTGGGCATGGCGACCGCTTTGATCCGGCTTTCCGTTGTCGGCAAAGACCGGCCGCGATAAAAAGGCGGCGTGTAAACATCAATGGCCTCGATCAAAATATCAATCCCGGCCGGAATAATGACGGCTCGCTTGGCGACCTGCCCACTTGAGCTTGTCACAATAATATCAACCACCGTACGCTCGCCGACATCTTTGGCTTTTAGTTTCAAAATCCGCTCACCTGTCCCCCGCAGAGCTTCACTGCCATCAACAATAAATCGGATGTTGGCCTGATTGATATCAAAAACAAAACTATCAAGAGAAATAGTAATTTCTTCAAAAGGCGCTGGTGTTTCCGGGCTGATACTCACTTCAAAGCCGCCGCCGGCAAGCTGGGCCTCGGCCGCTCCCGCGATGAAAAATAAAGTGAGAAAAATTATAAAAAATCGGCTCATACATTTGTTTTATTGACTTCTTCCTGAAGTTCCTCCAAATGTTTTACTTCATCTTTTATTTTCTGATCCAGTGCTTCCAAGTTCTTGATCTCGTCGATTTCTTTAGCCAGCTCCGTTTTGAGGGCCTTCAACCGCTCAAGGCCGGCCTTGACCTCGATTTTTTTGGTTTTAATTTTACTTTCGAGACGGGTGTAAATTGCTTCTAGTTCCGAAACTTTTTTCTGAAATTCATCGACTTTTTGGGCGATAGGAAGGGCGCCGCCAAGTTCAGCGGCCACCTCGGCTTCCAATTCTTTCAATTCTTCTTCCGAAGGCGGCGCGGCTCCCGC
>DATEUR010000033.1:0-5992 GCA_035583565.1 Minisyncoccota bacterium
ACAAAGCCTCTCATGCTCATCTCGGGAAAACCAAGCGCAACGAGCCAATGTTTAGTCATCCTGGTTACTTTTATGTTTATTTCACCTACGGCATGCACTGGCTTTTAAATATTGTCACCGGCAAGAAAGATTATCCCGCCGCTGTTTTAATTCGAGGGGCTATCAGCTTGGAACATGCCTCGAAAAGCACGGATATTTTCCCGCTGGAAAATTCCTCGAGCTCGAGGAAGCTCTCCAAGAGCTCCCATGGGCCGCGCCCACTAGTCTTTTCTCGGCATATTCCTTCGCCGATAGTACTAACAGGTCCGGCGAAGCTGACGAAGTTTTTGAAAATTGACGGGAAATTAAACGGCAAGCAAGTGGGCAAAAAAACCGGTCTTTGGCTGGAAGACCGGGGGGTGAGAATTAAGAAAAACGAAATAAAAAAGACCCCGAGAATCGGGGTCGATTTTGCCGGGCCAGTTTGGGCAAAGAAGCGCTGGCGGTTTTTAATCGGAAAATAGGCGAGTGTAAGATTTCATTAAGGTTAAACTTGATTTTTCTTCGGCGCGATTACCGACCTGATTAATGAAGAAAAATTCACCGTTTGTTCCGACAAGCGCTAGGGCTTCGCCGAAATAATGCTCGTAAGCATAAATTTTGGTGTACCGGGCTTCGTAAGCCGGCATCAACTGGTCATTTTCCCGTTTGACGTGGAAAAAACCGTTTTTGTCTTGCGCCAAGGCGCGGCCAAAAGCAAAAGAACTGAGGATTTCAAAATCCATAAAATAAAGTTTAGAGAAGTTTGACTGCTTCTATAATAACACTTTTTTCGTTGTTGCGCAAGGAGACGCGGCCGCGGACGGCGATGAGATTGCCTTTTTCAAAAAATTTATTGCCGTTCCAAACTCTCGGGAAAGCGACAACTTCAATGGAATCGGTTAAATCGACAAGCTGAACAAAACCCATTTGTTCTTGTTTTTTGGTGAAGATTGGCCGAGTATCCTCGATCATGCCAACAGCTGTTACTATCGCACCATCGCGCACTTCGTCTTTTATTTTTTTTATATTCATTTCTAATTTCTCGAGTTTCTCCCGGTATTTATCAAGCGGATGACCGGAAATATAGAGACCTAAAAGCTCGCGCTCCCAAGCCAGCCGTTCTTCAGTGGTGGCGGGGGGGACTTCTTTGAGGCGGAGCGTCGGAGCAATCGCAAAGAGAGCGGCTTGGCCGGCTTTTTGATTTCCTTCCTTATTGAAGCGGAGCAGATCCTCAATACTTCCGAGCAAACAAGCCCGTTCGCCGAAGTTATCCATGGCGCCGCATTGAATCAGCGCCTCGAGTGATTTTTTATTCAAATTTTTATGCTGAATTCTTGTCAAGAAATCGGCTAAATTTTTGAACGCCCCCCCGAGCTTTCGCTCGTGAATAATCGCTTTGCCGATTTCTTCGCCGAAATTCTTGATACTGCGGAGACCGAAGCGGATTTTGTTGGTGATTTTCTCATTTTCATCGCGAACGACTGTAAAGTCAGAAAAACTTTCGTTGATGTCCGGCGGCAAGACCTGAAAACCGAGCCTTTTGCACTCAGTGATAAGTTCGGCAATCATATCGGTGTCGCCGGCTTCGGCGGTGAGGGAGGCCGTCAGGTATTCGGCCGGGAAGTGCGCTTTGAGGTAAGCGGTCTGATAAGCGACTTGGCCGTAGCTTGCAGCATGGGCTTTGTTGAAGCCGTAGCCTTGGAAGGGTTCAAAAAGTTGCCACAAGTTTTCGGCTTTTTCCTTCATCATTTTGCTGTTTTTGATGCACCCCTCGATGAAATAAACATGTTGTTTTTTCATTTCGGCCGGAATCTTTTTGCCGACAGCTTTGCGGAATTTGTCGACTTCACTCCAGCTGTAGCCGGCCACTTCAATGGCCGTCATTAAAAGGTCGTCTTGATAAACAAGTACGCCGTAAGTCGGTTCAAGGAAGTTTTTCATTTTGGGATGAAGATAAGTAACCGGCTTTTTGCCGTGCTTTCTGGCGATGTATTCGTTGATGTTGTCCATTGGGCCGGGCCGGTAGAGCGCGACCATGACGTTGATATCATGGATGCTTGTCGGCTTCAATTCCTTCAAATATTTCGTCATGCCGTCGCCGTTTAATTGGAAAAGGCCGACCGTTTCGCCGCGGGCGAGCTTTTCAAAAGTCAATTTGTCATTCGGCGGGAGATTATCAATGTCAATTTCGACATTTCTGATTTTTTTTATTCTTTCGATCGCGTCGGCAATGATGGCAAGATTTCTGATGCCAAGAAAATCGAATTTCAAGAGCCCGGCTTCCTCGACGGAGTGCATGTCGTATTGAGTGATCACATCGCGCTCCTTCGGATCAAATTGAGTCGGTACGAATTCATAAAGCGGCTTCGGAGCGATCACGACACCGGCGGCATGGACCGAAATATGGCGGACACAGCCCTCAAGCCTTCGGGCGATATTAATAACTTCTTTGACATCACGCTCTGTGTCGTACATTTTTTTTAGTTCCGGCATGAGCTCGAAAGCGTGATCGATCGTCATCGGGGAACCTTGACTGCCGAAGGGAATCAGCTTGGCGATCCGATCGCCTAGGGCGTATGGGTAGCCCTGCGCGCGGGTGACGTCGCGGACCGCGCCGCGAGCCATCATTGTGCCGAAGGTGCCGATTTGGGCGACCCGATCAGACCCGTATTTTTGTTTGACATAGGCGATAACCTCATCGCGGCGGTTATCGGCAAAATCCATGTCGATATCCGGCGGCGAAGGGCGTTCCGGATTCAAAAACCGCTCAAAAGGCAGATTGAAATCAATCGGGTTGACGGTGGTGATGTAAGTTAAATAAGAGACCAGACAGCCGGCCGCCGAGCCGCGGGTTGTCGCCAAAATACCGTTTTGCTTGGCAAAGCCAAGAATATCCGCCACCACAAGAAAATACGGCGCATAGCCCTTTTCAATAATAATTTTGAGCTCGTAATCCATTCGCGCCAAAAGTTCGGGCGTTTTTTTAAGGCCTCTTTTCTCAAAGCCGGCGTTCGCAAGTTTCCGGAGCTCATCGTCATAAGTCGAGCCGGCCGGGATTTGAATGTTCGGAAAAACCCAATTACCAAGCATAAGATTAATGTCACAAAGATCAGCTATTTTCTTAGTGTTCTCGACTGCTTCCGGACAATCGGCGAAATTCTCCCGGGCTTTCGCTTCATCGATAAACGAAAAGTTGTCATCAGGCAGAGTAAACTTCTTGTCGCCGGTTGATTGGATATTTAAGAGCACATCCTGAACTTTTTTGTCTTCCTGATTCACGAAGTGAACGTCATTCGTGCCGACAATAGGAATTTGAAACTCCTGGCCAAGCGCGATGATCCGCTTCTTAATCTCGCTTGAACGGGGCACGACCGGGTGATGCATAATTTCAAGGAAATAATCATGGCCGAAAATATCCTGATAGCACTTGATCACGGCGCGGGCTTTTTCTTCATCTTGATTGAGGAGGGCTTGGCTAAGCTCGCCTTTCAGGCAGCCGGAAAGGCAAATTAAACCGCCGCTGTATTTCTTTAGGGTTTCATGATCAACTCGGGGTTTGTAGTAAAAGCCTTCGAGATGAGCAATGGTAATGAGACGAAGGAGATTTTTGTAGCCGGTATCGTTTTTTGCCAGGAGCGTTAAATGAAAATTCCTGCCATCAATTCCCGGTTCTTTGTCGGAGAGTTTTCTCGGGGCAAGGTATATTTCACAGCCGATAATGGGCTTAATGCCGGCGGCTTTGCATTTCTTGTAAAACTCGATGGCGCCATAGAGATTGCCGTGGTCGGTGAGGGCGAGGGCCGGCATGTTGTTTTTCTTGGCCGCCGCGACGAGATCCTCGATTTTGGCGAGGCCATCAAGCAGAGAATAGTGCGAGTGGCAGTGGAGATGGATAAATTTCGACTCATTCATCGCTATAATGTTATCATAATTTTATGTATTTAATTGGCATCGATGAAGTTGGTAGAGGATGTCTGGCGGGGCCGGTTGTTGTCGCGGCGGTAATGATCGCGAAAGGAATGAAGTTTCCAAAAGGACTTCGCGATTCGAAACGTTTAAGCGAAAAACAAAGAAGCGAGTGGCTTTTGTATATTAAAAACAATCCGAAGATATTTTGCGCGAGCGCGGTAGTTTCGCCGGCGGTGATTGATCGGATCAATATCTCGCAGGCCGCTAATTTGGCCGCCCTGCGGGCGTTATCGAAGTTTTTGCGACCGATTGGTCGCAAAATAAAAATTCAGTTAGACGGCGGGCTTTATTTGAAAAATAAAGATTATCAGAAAAACTTTAATGCCGAGACGGTGATCAAAGGGGACGAGAAGATAAACGCGATTAAGCTCGCGTCGATTGTGGCGAAGGTGAAGAGAGATAAGATGATGAAGAGGTTAGGGAATATTTTTCCGGAATATTGCTTTGAAATTCATAAAGGCTACGCGACAAAACTTCACCGTGAGGCAATAAAGAAAAATGGTTTGTGCGAATGGCATCGCCGGAGTTTTTGCAAAAGGATTTGACGTGTGATCATTTTTGTGATAATTTGGAACAAAAGTCCTTTGAGACCAAAACCGTATTGTTAAAAACCATCTTTGCGATGTTTTTAAGACCATTCCCACAATGTTAAAAACCATGTGGTACTTGTCTTTAAGACCAGACCGTCCATGTTAAAAACCAGACGTGAAATGTCTTTAAGACCATTGCATTTCTGTTAGAAACCACTCTTTTTGTGTCTTTAAGACCATCTGTCTTATGTTCAAAACCATTCCGCGATTGTCCTTCGCCAACCGAAATCGGTTGGCTTTTTTATTGAGAAAATTTTGATTTGACAAACATTAAAAATATTGGTAATATGCTGACCTTGTTCTTTCAAACCAAAAACAACAAACCAAAAACTCACAAACATGAGCACAGCAACAACTGCCGAACCGATTTCCGTGATTGCGGAAAAAGTAATGACTCAAATGAACGACAAACTGGGCGATTGCCCAAAATGTCGCACCCGACAATTCTTAAATGATATCTGGCTCCAAAAGAAAAACTGGGGCGGGGTATTCGATCCTCAAAACCGCAAAAAACTTTGCGCGCCCTGCGATGAAGAATACCGCGCTTTCGTTGAAACGAGCGGAAAACTCAATGACCTGAAAAACCTGGCGGATTATGAAAAAATATTCCAGGAATTTCTCGCTCTGCCGAAACTTGAAATCGGGGCTTACCAAAAATCCCTGATGATCCTCAAAGAACTGGCGGGAATGCGCGTGCAGATTGCCATTGAGCACCAGCGTTATCTCGGCCGCTTCCGTTCAAGGAGCAAGCGATTGGACGAAGTCCACCCGATTGAAGAAAGCATCTTTGCGGAATTAGCCGAAGAAATTAGCGCGAGTAAAAAGAAAAAGGATTCCCAAAAGGCGGGCTGGCTCGATGTCCTGATTTCCCAAACCGCGGAAGTGAAAGCGCTTCGAACCGGCTTGGAAAAGGAAATTGCCGAACGGGTAAAACTTTTTCCGATCTGGACGGAGTTTACCAAGCATATTCCTGGCATTGGCGAATGGCTCACTGGTTTTTTCATTGCCGCCATTAAAGATCCTCGTGAAGTGCAGACCAAAAAAGGGGAGAAGAAAACTTCCGGTTTGTGGGGTCATGCGGGCCTGCGTGTTAATGAAGACGGCAAAGCCCAATCCCGCACGAGAGAAAAATTGGATTACGATCCGACTCTCAAAACCGTGATGGTGAACATTCTGCCGAAAGCGCTCTTATGGCAAAAAACCCGTTTTCCCGACAGCCCTTATTCAAAACTCTTTGACGAAGTTCGCCAGAAGGAGATTGCGAAAGCAATCAACGCGAATCCGCAAAAATGCTACATCAAGGGCTGTAATGAAACCAAAATCATTAATCTCGGTTTCCGCAAGGATGAAGAGAGAGGGGAAGTGTTTCAGGGCTATTGCTGCGCGAAAACGCACGGCAAGCAAAATGCTCA
>DATEUR010000034.1:0-10174 GCA_035583565.1 Minisyncoccota bacterium
TTTCCGCATTGTGAAGGAGGACATAATGGTAATTGGTCGACTGATTTTTGTTGACATTTATAAATTTAGTATTCACATTTTCTTCCTTCAAAACTTTCAAGCAGTCTTTGCCATTTTTATCCTTTCCGATGGCGCTGACGAGGGCGGAGGAGAGACCAAGCCTCGCGGCGGCAACGGCGGCGTTGGGACTGTTGCCAACGGCCGGAACAACCGTAACGCTTTCATAAGGGACTTTGTCGCCGAAACGAAGGCATATCTCGCAGGCGAGGGTGTCAATCTTGCAGTGAACATGGGCATCCTTGATGTTGATAAAAGCATCGACAACAATATCGCCAATCGCGAGGAAATCAATTTTTTTCATAACAAAATTATAGCACGCTCGTTGCTTCGTGTTTGGAAGCTTTACCTTGCGCAAATTCAATAAATATTGTAGAATTGTAGCAGAAATTCTTAACTAACTTTATATGAAACCGGCATATTCTTTTCTCTTCTGGTTATTCATGGCTTTGTCTATATTCACTTTTATCGTTTATCTTTTAGGTTTATGGGCGGATGCTCGTGGTGGTGAGTTGGATCTTTTTTTCCAATTAACCGTGCTGTTTGGCATACTGGCTCTCCTTTTCCATGCCGCTCGGAGGCAAATTTTTCGTTATCGGGATAATAATTATCACAATCACGGGCCCTATTAACATGGGGCTTTTTAAATTTACGGTATACTAAAAGAATGAACAGTTTTCGTTACTACCTCAAAGAAGCGGAGAAAAATAAGACCGCGATTGGCCACTTCAATATTTCTAATCTCGAAACCTTATGGGCGATTTTCAATGCCGCCCGACCTTTGGCGTTGCCGGTTATTATCGGCGTCTCCGAAGGGGAGCAGGACTTTATCGGCGCAAAGCAGGCGGCCGCCTTGGTAAAGAGTATTCGGGAAGAATATCATTACCCGATTTTTATTAACGCCGATCACAGCTATTCCTTTGAGCGGGTGAAAGAAGCGGTCGACGCGGGTTTCGACGCGGTGATTTTCGACGGCGCCGAACTGCCTTTAGATAAAAACATTGAAGAAACAAAGCGAGTTGTTGATTATGCCCGGAAAGCAAACCCCGAGATTATAGTAGAAGCCGAACTTGGTTTTATTGGAAAGTCTTCAAAAGTGATTGGGGAATTACCGTCGGGCGTTTCCGAGGAGACCCAGACTAAGCCCGAGGAAGCCCTCGAATTCGTCAGGGCAACCGATATTGATCTTTTGGCGCCGTCTGTCGGCAATATTCATGGAATAGTGAAAACCGGTAATCCAAATTTAAACATCGATCGGATAAGAGCCATAAAGGAGGCAGTCAAAGTGCCGCTGGTTCTTCATGGCGGTTCCGGTATCACCGATGCTGACTTTAAAAAAGCGATTAAAGCCGGTATTTCAATCGTCCATATCAACACGGAAATAAGATTGGCTTATCATCGATCGCTCAAATTAAGCCTTCAAGAAACCCCTGAAGAAACAACCCCCTACAAAATCATGAAGCCGGTTGTGCAGGAAATTCAAAAGGTTGTAGAAAATAAACTCAAACTTTTTAGCAATCTTTAAGTTCTGTCGGCGAAATGCCTTTTCCTTTCGGGAAGGACATTTTGCCTCATTAGGTGATAATGAAAGAAGAAATCAAAAAGTTTTTTAAAGGTGACGTTGCTTTTGATCCGGAAACTCTCAAAAAATACAGCCGTGACGCGAGCCTTTTTGAAATTAAGCCTAAGCTTGTTTTGTTTCCGAAAGACGCGGCGGATGTAAAAAATTTAGTTAAGTGGGCAAACGAAAATAAGAAAAAATATCCCGATCTTTCAATCACGCCCCGCAGCGCCGGCACTGATATGACCGGGGGCCCGCTCGGCCATTCCATCATTCTTGATTTTACAAAATACATGAATAGGCTTAGTTACTTTGAAGGCAGTAAAATTACTGTCGAGCCCGGGATGTATTATCGTGATTTTGAAAAAATTGCTTCGAAAAAAGGAATGATGCTCCCGAGTTATCCGGCATCAAAAAGCATTTGCGCGATTGGCGGCATGGTGGCTAACAATGCCGGGGGAGAGAAGACGCTCGCTTACGGCAAAACCGATGATTTTATCGAAGAACTAAAAATTGTTTTGGCCGACGGCAATGAATACACGATCAAGGCTTTGAGTAAGGAAGAACTCGATAAGAAAATGGCCCAAAATAATTTTGAGGGCAATTTATACCGGTCGGTTTTTGACATTATTGATACCAACAAGAATTTACTTGCGGAAGCTAAGCCAAAAGTCAGTAAAAACTCCTCCGGTTACTATCTTTGGAACGTTTGGAATGAAAAAATCTTTGATTTAAACCGCCTTTTGGCCGGTTCCCAAGGGACGCTCGGCATTATTACCGAAGTCACTTTCCGGCTTGTGAAAATGCGGCCGAATTCAAGACTGACCGTCGTTTTTCTCAAAGATTTAGCGCCCTTGGCGCCATTAATCAATGAATTGCGAAAGCTTCAGCCGGAGAGCATTGAAATTTATGATGATAAAACGCTGCGTTTTGCCATGCGCTACTTTTTTGATTTTCTCAAAAACCGCAGTTTCTTTTCCGCACTTAAATTCGCCTGGGGCTTTTGGCCCGATCTTTTTATTCTTCTTCGCGGGGGATTGCCCAAGCTTGTCTTGCTTGTCGAATTTGCTGACGGCTTTGAAGCAGTTGAGAAAAAATCTAAAGCCGCCGCGACGATTGCCGATCGGTTGCGGCTTCTTCACCGTCTTACTAAATCTAAAGCTGATACGGAAAAGTACTGGGAAATTAGGCGGGAGAGCTTTAATTTACTTCGGAAACACTCCGGCGGCAAACGCACCGCGCCTTTTATTGATGACATTATCGTGAAGCCGGAGGATATGCCTGCCTTTCTGCCAGCCCTTGAAAATATTTTAAAAAAATATCCAATTGAATACAGTATCGCCGGTCATGCCGGCGACGGCAATTTTCACGTCATCCCGCTCATGGATCTTAGTGATCCTAAAAGCGCGCAAATTATTTTAGAGCTTGCCGAAAGAGTTTATGACCTTGTTATAAGCTTCGGCGGTTCGATTTCAGCCGAGCATAATGACGGCATTATTAGAACTCCCTATCTTTCAAAAATGTTCGGCAAAGAAATGATCATTATCTTCCAAAAAATCAAAGATATTTTCGATCCGAAAAATTTATTTAACCCCGGCAAGAAAGTCGGGGGAAAGAAAGAGGCAATTCAGAAGTATTTGCGGAAAAATTGACACTTTTCCGAAATTATGCCGTTTTATTTTTCCACAGCCCTTAGGGCTTGCCAAAATTTTCGGGGTGAGTAGTATTATAAATCCGAGTAAGTTCTTTCCATTTTTATATAAATATTGAACCCTGGGGAATCTCTAAAGGAGTGTGAAGCCCTGTCTGCCCCAAAATGGCAGAAAAGATCTATTCATTTGGTTAACCCCTTGGGTTTAGTTTAGTATGTGGTAATAAATCAAGCAACCAAGTAACTGTTCGTTTTGCCTTCGCGAGAGGGACCAACAAAAAGAATATGTGAAAAAGTTGCTCTAGTCATGGCTAATATCCAAGATTAGATTAAAATCAATTTTTTTCTCTAATTTCTTTGGCTTGTCCATTGAAAATTGAGTCACGTAAGTCCGCTTTTATCGAAAGATGAAAGAATCTTGAGGTCCTGTCGGCCTTAAGTCAAAACTTGCCTCTGATGCTCCAAGCTTGTCTTGGTCAAAAATTGGTCGCGAAAAGATTTATTTTTGTTCAGGTTTCTACCGTAAGGGAAAGACCAAAAGCAGAAATTTACATGACTAGGAGTAACATCTGAAATCATGAGCTTTCCGCCACAGAGGATGGTAACCCCATTCCCAAGCGAATGCAAAAAGCATTCAAAGAACCGACCAGATCAGTTAGGTAGGATGGCAGAAATGTCACCCCTATCTAACCTCTATCGGTTTTCTTTTTTTAAATTGAATTTTATAAAATAAAAATCCCCGAATATTCGGGGATTTGTTTTTTAAATCAGGTTTTCCGGTTTGCCAATTTTGGCGACACGCCTTCCTTTTCTGGCGGCTTGAGGATCTTTGCCTATTTTTCTTCGCTTTGCAAAATATTTTCTTTGCTGTTTACTTCTTGCTTTTATGTGCTTAAGCGCCAGAGGTTTGCCTTCAAAAACCGAGTACCAGGATTTGCTTATAAGCTTTCCTTGATGGATCGACTTCCGGCAGCCGTAGAAAGTCGCGCCAAGGGCTTTGCCGCGCATAATTTCCATTGCGGCTCTGCAGTTATTTTCCTCGCAAAGCGGCCTTTTAGCAACATGGACTTTGGCTTCCCAAGCCCCATTAAGAAGATTCTTAACGAAGTTTTTGGTTCTTCTTTTGGGAGTTGCGAAATAAACAACGCGGTCGCCTTTGGTAATTAATACCCAGCCGCTGTCTCTTTTTTTGGCTTGGACAGTAAAGATATTAAAAGTCGTCCAAACGTAAACGGTATAGCCATCAAGTGTGTAGGTAAATCCGGCTTCCGGTCCTTCTCTTTTTCTTTTGGGCAAAGTAATGGCCAAGCGTTCGAATTTCTTTCTAACTTCCCAAGTGCCAATGAATCGGAAACCTCGGCGGAAAAGATCGTTTCTGATGAAATTAAAATCAGCCAGAGTCGGCAATAGTTGTTTCGGCATCGGTGTCGGTATTAAAGGTTGGACTTCGTGTTAAATGAACAAACTAGGCCTAAATTACCATAATTTTTAGCCCTTGGCAAACACTTTACTTTTCGGGTTAATTTCAATACAATAAATAAGACCATGTTGATTATTGAAGCGAAAAAGCGCCAACCCGGTCAGAAATTAGGGTCACTTCGCAAAGGAAATTTAATTCCAGCGGTTTTTTACAGCGCCGGCAAAGCTTCTATCTCGATTACAATCGAAGGATCGGCTTTTTCTAAACTACATAAAGCTGGCGATTCAGCGCCGCTTGTCTTGAAAACCGAGGAGGCTTCTGTTGATGCCATGATCCAAGATGTCCAATATCATCCATTGACGCTCGCCCCAATTCATATCGATTTTCTTGCCATTGACGTTAATAAGGAAATTGAAGCGAAAATACCGGTTGAATTTATCGGCGAATCTGCCGCCGCCAAAAGTGGTAGCGGCACACTCGTCAAAGTTATGCACGATATCATCGTTAAAGCGCTCCCGAAAAATTTGCCGCACCACCTTGAGGCTGATTTAACAAAATTACAGACTCTTGAAGATCGAATTTTTGTAAGTGATATTTCGGCACCGGCTGGCGTAATCATTGCCACTCCCGGCGAAGAAATTATTGCGCTCGTTTCTGCCATTAAAGAAGAGGCGCCATTGCCGGCCGAACCAGTTGATCTTTCCGCTATTGAAGTAATCAAGAAGGGTAAGAAAGAGGAGGAAGAAGCGGCGGAAGGCGAGGCAAAAGCTTAAATTTTGCTTTATGCGCTTATTTTTTATAATTTTAGTTTTTCTTTTAATTGGGCTTAATGTTTCGGCTCAAACTTCATTTTCTGTTGAAGAAAGAAAGAAACAACTTGAGTCAGAACTTGCCGAACTGGAAGAGCAGATCAAAGCCCAAGAAGCCCTTCTTGACTCTCAACGCAAAGAATCTGGTTCAATCGAACGGGATGTCTCTATTTTGACCGCCGAAATTAACAAGGCGAAGCTTTCCATAAAACAAAAAACGGCTTTGATCGGGAAACTCTCTGACGAAATTAAAGAAAAAAACAAAACGATCGGCGTTCTTGATACTAAACTCTCTAAGCAAAGAGGCTCTCTTTCGGAACTCCTCCGAAAAACCAATGAAATTGACGATTTAACGCTGGTGCATTTGATTGTAAGCATGAAAAACATCAGCGAATTTTACAGCGATGCCGAATCCTATTCCTTTGTCAAAGAAGCTATTCAAAATCGCTTGCTTGAAATCAAAGACACGAAAGTTTTAACTGAAAAAGAAAAGGAGAATTTGACCAAGAAGCAAGATTCGGAAACAAATGCCAAATTTGATCTGGAAAAACAAAAGCGCGTTGTTGAAAAAAAGGAAACAGAGAAAAAGGAGATACTTGGCGTTAGTAAGAGCAAAGAAAAAGCTTACGAAATTATTTTGAAAGATCGGGAAAAAAAGGCGGCGGAAATTAGGAGCGCCCTTTTTGCCCTTCGGGATACAGCGGCGATTCCTTTCGGCCAAGCTCTTGATTATGCCACTATTGCTTCGCAAAAAACCGGCGTCAGGCCGGCCTTTATTCTTGCTATTCTCAAACAAGAATCGAACATGGGCGAAAACGTCGGCTCTTGTTATGTTAAAAACTTAAGCACTGGCGATGGGGTTGGTAAAAATACTGGCACGCCTTTCGAACAAGTAATGAAGGCGCCGCGCGATACGGTGCCCTTTGAGCAGATTACCGCGGCGCTTGGTTTTGCCTTTGCCACGATGCCGGTTTCCTGCCCGCCGGGCTATAAATATTATTCCGGCCGGGGCTTTGGCGGAGCCTTGGGGCCGTCTCAGTTTATTCCTTCGACTTGGAAACTTTTTGCGAATCGAATTGACAGCGCCCTTGGTCTCTCCGGCACGCCCAACCCTTGGAACCCTAAACACGCTATAACGGCCTCCTCTCTTTATCTTTCGGATCTTGGCGCCGGCACCCGCACTTATACCGCGGAGCGCAATGCCGCCTGCAAATATTACTCCGGCCGGTCTTGCGACAGCAGTAAACCGGCTAACTCTTTTTACGGCGATTCCGTGATGGCAATCGCCACCGATATTCAAGAAAACATGATTGATCCATTGCAGGGGATATGATAAGATGATGGTTTGATATGAAAAAAGAGATTCATCCAAAATACCATACTGATTCAAAAGTTACCTGCGTTTGCGGCTCGTCTTTTGCTGTTGGCTCAACCTTGCCTCAAATTAAGGTGGAAATTTGCAGCAACTGCCATCCTTTCTATACCGGCGGCGAGAAGGTGCTCGACACTGCCGGCCGAGTGGAGCGCTTCAAACAGCGCAGTCTCAAGGCTTCCGCCTCAAAGAAAAAATAACCAAGAAGACAAAAAACTGGCCATGCTGTTTCCTCACCTGGACAACCAACAGGGAACGGTTCGGAAACAACACGGCCAGTTTTTGTTTAAATTACCCCCATACTATTCTATGGAACTCAATTGGAACGAGATCAAAAAAAATCATAAAACGGCTTATCTGGCCGACTTGTATGAAAATCTCGCGCGGGAAGAACACGAGCTTCGCGAATTGCTCTCAAGCGACGAATCGCTTCACTCAATAGTCGCTGATGAATTGAAATCAGTGGAAACTCAAAAAGAAACGATAGAAAAGCAAGTCACGGAAATTCTCGCTAAGGACAAAGAGGAAGAAGAATCGCCTAATAAAATTTTGCTTGAAGTCAGGGCTGGCGCCGGCGGCGAAGAAGCCGCTCTTTTCGCTTTTGAGCTTGCGGAGATGTATAAGCGATTTTGTCAAAGCAAAGGTTTCGGCTGGCGTATTGTTGATGAATCGAAAACAGATTTAGGCGGGCTAAAGTCATCGGCTTTTGAAGCGGAAGGGAAAGGGATTTACAAATTATTTAAAAATGAAACCGGGGTGCATCGGGTCCAGCGAGTGCCAGCGACGGAAAAAGGCGGCCGAGTGCACACTTCAACCGCTTCGGTGGCTATTCTGCCGATTCGCAAGAAAACTACGATTGAAATTAATCCGGCCGATCTTCAAATTGAATTTTCCCGCGCTGGCGGGGCCGGCGGCCAAAATGTCAACAAAGTTGAAACGGCCGTCCGGATTGTTCACGTGCCTTCAGGCATCGATGTCCGGTCAAGCTCGGAACGAAGCCAGCTCGCCAATCGCGAGAAAGCTATGACGATTTTGCAGGCCAAGCTTGAAGAAGCAGATCGGCAGAAAGCGGAAGCGAAAGAGGCCAAAGAACGGAAAATCCAGATAGGAACAGCCGACCGGTCGGAAAAAATCAGAACCTATAATTTTCCTCAAGACAGGGTGACCGATCACCGCCTGAAAGAATCTTGGTCAAATATTGAGGGTGTTATGAAAGGGGGCATTGAAGATATCATGAAGGCATTTGAAAGTCACAAGTCAGTTTGATATGATTTGATTCTATTGCGTGTGTAGTTCAGTGGTAGAACGCTGTCCTGATAAGACAGAGGTCGAAGGTTCGATTCCTTCCACACGCACACGAAGTATTAACTTTCATTATTTATTATTCAGGGGGTTTCTCCGGGGAATCCTTCTTTGCAAATCAATTTGACATCCCATTTTTTATCAACACATTTTATTGTGTACTCGCATCCCCCCGGCGGAGCGGCAAGTTCCGGTTTCGGGCCGCAATCAGTCGCAGGTTCCACAACTGTTTCCGTTTCCAAATCTTCTTTTATTAAGTCATCTAGATCTTTTTCCAGTTCTTCCAAAGCGCCAGTATCTTTCTCCAACTCCTCTTCGTCTATTAATTCGTCTGCTGGTTCCTCAAGATCTTCTTCGAAATCGAGCCCTTCGCCATTTTCAAAAAGAAGATCATCAATATTTATTTTCTCAAGCTCTTCTTTGAAATCTTCATCTTCGGCAAAGCGAATTTCAAGCGGTCGGATTACATCACTTTCTTGCAGAAGATGCTCTTTAATTTTATCAATCAAAGCGTCGATTCTGGCACCGGCTTCTTCCGGCGGAATTTCCGATAAATCTTCAACTAATTTTACCCGAGTTTTCTGGTAGCCAAGCAATCCTTTCTTGTAGGCGCTGTTGTCTTTTAATTCTTTATCTGCTAATGCCCGAATCTCCAGTGCTTTTTCTTCAAGAGTTCTTAATTCTAATTCGGCTCTCGCAATCGGCTTTCTGGTAAAGAACCGCTCGATTGACCGGCCCCATTCTTTCAGAAAATAAAACTTACTTGTTGGCAAAAGGCCGAGGCGGGCATTGGAAGAGGCAACTGCCTCCGTTTGGGCTATTGCCATTTCGGCTTTAAAACTAAAAGCTAATAAACTTACTAACAAAAAGGGAAGCAAAAATAAAGTGACTTTTTTCATACAAAGACAGTATATCATAATATTATATTTCAATTAAAAAACCGTCTCCTTTTTGGAGACGGTTGATGTTTAATACTAGGGCTCGTATGGAAATTCAAGGGTTGTTTGGCAGGACTTATTTTCGAAAAAATAAGGATTCCGTCGTTTTTGCTTTTTCTCTTTGGTCTTTGGGGCACTGGTTGCCCAAAAGAAAGTTTTATCAAGAGGGTGTTTTAAGCAAAAGTGGTAAACATAACCTTCACTAAAACGGCCGGCGCGGCCGCTTTTTTGCTCTCGGGCTCTTCGCTCCATGGCAATGGTATAGTGATCAACTTCGTCCACTTTTGCGTCTATGCCTCGCTCAAGAGCCGAGGTGCCAAAAACGACATCAAGTTCACCGGCATTAATCCGGATGCGAAGTTGTTCTCGGAGGCGTTTTTCCTCGGCGGTGTGCACGCTGACATAGGAAGCCGTTTTCAAACCATATTTACCGGCAAAGTAGCTTTCAAAGAAACGCGCCGTTTCTACTTCGTCCACAAAGACAATTCGCTTGAAATCACGAAGATACGGACTCCCAATATGCTCTTCAAATTTATTGAATTTGGGATGATTCCCAAGGTCTTTCTCGACAAGCTCTTCAATTTTTTTGAAGCGCGGGTCATGGATTATCCGGTCAGCCGCCTTGGAGTAGTTCACGCCTTCTATCTTTGCTAGTATTTTATCACCTCCGATTTTAAGCGTTTCTGCGTATTCCCGAAAAACATCATAAGAATTAACCAAGCACTTTCTGTGAGCAGTTCTTAGTTTTCGATAATAAGCGAAGTTTGATATAGCGTCAAAGTATTCGGGGTGGCGACTGCCGTCGGCTGTGTTTCCGCCAAAGCAAATTTCAATCGCGGCGGCAATGGCGTTCATTTCGTCTTGCGAACAAAGAATCCCTTCCCGTTTTTTCAGCGCCTTCACGAATGTCCTAAGATAATCAAAATCCTTTTGCATGAGATCAACGAAAAGGCCATCAATTTCCGCAAGCACTGGCGTCATTTCCACATCAATCGGGTATTCATGGCGGGGCCTTTGAGGAATGCCTGGCTCAATAATATCGTAGATACCGCAATTTCTCATTA
>DATEUR010000035.1:0-26533 GCA_035583565.1 Minisyncoccota bacterium
GATTCTTGTTGTTGAGCACGATGAAAACGTCATCTACTCCGGCGACTATCTCGTTGATCTTGGTCCCGGCGCTGGTCGCCAAGGCGGAGAGATTATCGTGGCCGATGATCTCTCAAAACTGCTCACGGCCAAAAAAGATAATTCCGGCTCGAGAACCGTCGGCTTTTTGCGGGGCGATTTGAAAATACCAGTCCCGGACAAGCGCCGGACAGCCGACAAAGGCACCCTCAAGGTGGTCGGCGGCAATATTTTCAATATCAAAAACTTAAACGCGGAAATTCCTTTGGGAAAGATGGTTTGCATTACCGGCGTCTCTGGTTCGGGCAAATCGTCTTTTCTTTACGAAATTCTTCACAAAAATCTCCAAGCGAGATTTGAACGCAAATACCGCTCAAATGAAACTTTTAATTGCAAGAGCTTCACAGGCAGCGAATATCTGACCCGGGCTATTTTGCTCGACCAATCGCCGATTGGCCGCACGCCGCGCTCCAATATCGCCACTTACACTGGCGCTTTCACTTTCATCCGAGCGCTTTTTGCCGAAACGTCGGAAGCGAAAGTCCGGGGTTATAAAGACAACCGCTTTTCTTTCAACGTGCCGGGTGGCCGTTGTGAAGCTTGCCAGGGCAACGGCGAAATTGCGGTCGAAATGCACTTCCTGCCGACGGTTTATGTCACTTGCGATATTTGTCAGGGCCGTCGTTTTGATAAAGAAACGCTTGAAATAAAATTTAAAAAGAAAAGCATTTATGATTGTTTAGAGATGACGATCGATGAAGCCCTGCCGTTTTTCCAGGACATTCCGGCGATTGCCGACCGCTTGCAAACGCTTGTTGATGTCGGTCTTTCCTACGTTAAACTCGGCCAAACCGCCAACACTTTGTCGGGCGGGGAATCGGAACGTCTGAAAATCGCTTCGGAGCTTTTCCGGCCGTATTTAACCAAGACCATTTATCTTCTTGATGAACCGACGGTCGGGCTTCATTATGACGATGTTTCAAAATTGCTTCTGGTACTTGATCGTTTGGTGAAGCAGGGCAACAGCGTTGTTGTGATTGAACACAATCTTCACTTTGTGAAAAACGCCGATTACATTTTAGACTTTGGGCCGGAAGGGGGTAGTGGCGGCGGGCAGATTGTCGCTAAAGGTACACCGGAAGATGTCGCCAACAACCCTAAGAGTTATACAGGAAAATACCTCAAAAAGGTCTTAAAAAAATAAAAAACCCCGAGCAAATCGGGGCGGTGAAAAGCCGGATAAATTAGTAATCAACATGAACAATCAATTTGATTTTGCCGTCCTCAGCTTGGATTTGGTCATTTTCTGTTTTCTTTATTATCAGAGGGGCTTCAAACAGGAAATCAAAATCAAGAAAGCGGCAGAAACGCATTGCCCAATCTTCGGCTACTTTTTTGGCTTCAGTTTTTGTTTTAGCCGATTGGTTTTGCTTGTCAATAAATTCAAAACCTCTTAGGTCTTCGATTCTCACTTTTTCGAGTTTCTCGTAAGGCGGTCTTTTCTTTATTAAGATGTAAAAATCGCCGTTATTGCTTTTTCTTTGGAATTCAAAAAGAAATTTATGCTCTTTTTTCTTTCTTTTGTTTTCCGTGTGAATAACGCAAACCGAGTAAAATTTGTTTTGATCCATTAATCAGAATGTTTCTGGTTTATATTTGTTATTGATTTTTCTGATTTTAATGATACCATCTAAGTAATGGAAAGTCAAATCAAAGAAAAACTGCGAAAACAAATCGCTAATTTGCCGGATCGCCCCGGCGTGTATTTTTTCTTGGCTAAAAACAAGCGGCCGCTCTATATCGGCCGGGCGACGACGCTTCGCGACCGGGTCCGGAGTTATTCTTCTTCTGATTTGATGGAAATGCGCGGGCCGCTGCTTGTCGATATGATTCAAAAGGCCGATGGTATTTCCTGGATCGAAACCGATTCACTCCTTGAAGCAATGATTCTTGAAGCTAATTTAATCAAGAAGCATCAGCCCAAATACAATACCAAAGAAAAGGACCAGCGGAGTTTTAATTATGTTGTCGTAACCCGCGAAGACTATCCAAGAGTTTTAATCAGACGCGGCCGAGCGCTTGCGGAAGAAAAACTGAAAGGGAGCATTTATGGCCCTTTTCCTAAAGCTGATTTACTTAAGCGCGCCCTTGCTATTATCAGAAAAATTTTCCCATTCCGTGATAAATGTAAACCACAACAAGGTAAATCTTGTTTCAATAAACAAATCGGCCTTTGCCCGGGCGTTTGTTCGGGAGAGATTACCAAAACTGAGTATCAAAAACAAATCCGCCGGATCAAATTGTTTTTAAGCGGTAAAATAAAAAATCTAGTTAAAGACCTCGAAAGGGAGATGCGAACTTTTTCGAAACAGCATAAATTTGAAGCCGCTAATGAATTAAAAAAGAAAATTTTTGCCTTGCGGCATATTCAAGACGTCGCGCTTATCAAAGAAGAAGTTACCAAACCGATAACTTTTCGAATCGAAGCTTATGACGTGGCGCATCTGGCTGGCACCGCGTCAGTGGGCGTGATGGTTGTTTGGGAAGACGGTCAAATGAAAAAGAGCGATTATCGCAAGTTCACTTTGCGCGAAACGCCGCCGGGGAGCGACACGGCCGGTCTTCAGGAAATCTTGAAGCGGCGTTTGCGGCACTTCGAGTGGCCCTTGCCCGATCTTTTGGTGCTTGATGGCGGCGAGGCCCAACTCAATATTGCTAGAAAAGTCCTGGAAGAAAGCAAGTTAAAAATTCCATTAGTGGCAGTGGTTAAAGATATGCGCCATAAACCGAAGAAAATCATCGGGGAGCGGGGGCTCGTGTTTCCGCGGGAAGCCGAGATTTTGCTGGCTAACAGTGAAGCTCACCGCTACGCCCAAAGTTTTCATCGGGCAACCCGCGGGCGCGCTTTCCGTCAATTTTAAATTGGGGTAAAATATGAGGTATGATGAAGCAGATCAAGGTCGGCGTTTTGCGGGGCGGCGCTTACTCGCGCACCCCTGAATATGACGTTTCTTTGGCTAGTGGCAATTTAGTGCTTAACAATTTGCCGGCCGGGTATAAACCGGTTGATCTTTTCGTTGATCGAGAAGGTTTTTGGCATGTTCAGGGATTACCGGCGACGGAAAATCGAATCAAGGAAAATGTCGATGTTGTTTGGAACGCCTTACACGGCCCTTTTGCCCTTGGCGGCGGCGTTGAAGAAAAACTTACCAGTCTTGCCATACCTTATACTGGGCCAATTTGGAGCGATGCCGCTTTTCCTATTTCCCGTTTCGCGCTGAATCATCGATTGCGAATGCTTGGTTTCAAAACTCCGATGAGTCTGGCGATAGAAGGGGATGCTATCCTCGGCGCAAAAGAAGTTTTTTCGAAAATTTCACCGCCTTGGCTCGTGCGGCCGCCGGTCTTAACCCAAGCGAGCCCTGTTTATTTAGCCAAAGACCTTTCGGAATTAGTGGCCGCAATCAAACTTCAGCTTGAAGATTATGGCAGTGCTTACGTGGAGGAGGCGGTTAAAGGGGAACAAGCGACCAGCGGCATAATTGAACACTTCCGAAACGAAACTTGGTATCGGCTTTTACCACAGGGTAATTTAAACAAAATGAATAAATCCTTGATTGAAGAATTGGCAGAAAAACTTCATTTAAAACTCGGCCTCCGCCATTATTCCCAGTTTGATTTTGTAGCATCGCCCAAACGCGGCATTTATGTGACGAGCATTGAGCCACTGCCGCGGCTTGACGGTTCTTTTGGTGAATTACTCGATGGCGTTGGGGCTTCCTTGTCGAATTTCATCGAACATGTTATTAAATTAGCGCGGGAGTACTGACTTGTTCCGTGGAAGTTAAACTTCCACACGGGTCTTCCACGGGTTTCGGGCCCTTAGCTTAGTTGGTAGAGCGCCTCATTTGCAATGAGGAGGTCAGCGGTTCGAATCCGCTAGGGTCCATAAAAATAAAAATCACTCTGGTTGAGAGTGATTTTTTGATTCATCAAGGATTTTTTATGTTTATACCACCGCTTTCTTTGCATTTTTGTAATCTTTTTTACTGACATAGATGGAAAGTAAATTACCATCTTCTACTAATGCAAAAGGTATTCCTCGCTTGTCTATTTCTTTAGCAAGTTCACACTGATAATCTTTTGTTTCTTCCCAAAGTGGCCCACCACATCCGGCTATGGCATTGTGTACACTTTTTGGATTGGTCAGATTATCTTTTGGACATAAATTGGTAAATTTTTCCATAATTTTAAAGAATTAAAGTGTTAAACAAAATGATTTATTTCTACCAAAGATAATCTCACAAAACCATTGACAAGTCAAGGATTTTGGGTAATATGTGGGCAGAATATAGTTACTTTAAAAAACATTGTCTAACCCCTTTTCAACTTCAAACAAAATGAAAGAAAAAGAATATTCAAAAAAGGAAGTACGTGACTTCATGTACGGCCAATTAGCTTTACTCATGAAAGCCGCGACTGGACACATTTTTGCAAAAGATGAGGAGTCAAAGAAATTTTACAATTCTGAGACTCACCACTATATTGAAAAAAATGGCTGGGAGCTTTTGTTCCCAATGGATAAAGACCAATGGCCGACTAATTTTCAGGAGATGGGGCGTCGCTATGACTCCCAAATGTCTTGGCCAGGATTTTCAACTTACTGCTATCTGATGGATGTCATCGCTCCGCCTTTTATTCCCCACATATCGCTTCATTTTGGTTATGCAGTGGTTGAAGGCAAATTAACCCGCTCAACGTTCTTTGTGGTTCAGGGCATGGTTAAGTACCAGTTAGCTCCACAGGGAATGGTAATTGACCCCTTGGCAGATGTTCATGGAGCGAAGCCTTCTTTTTATGTAGGTTGTCCGGTGCTCGATAAAAAATATATTGAGGATTGGATGATTTCAAGAAAAAATCCACTTGAAATGTATGTGAAGGGAAGGAACGAAGAAGAGTACAGGGGAAAAATCAGGGCTAGTTACATGGCAGCATATTGGCTTCAAATGGAACATGAGCCGCAATGGTTCCCGAAAGCTTTAATAAAGTTTGCCGAAGAGGAAGGGCTCCATATTCCTGATGGACAAAAATCATCACGTTAAAATTCTAATTTCTTGAGGAACGACAAATCGTTCCTCTTTTTATTTTCCCTCCAAAATACTCATTCAAACAATGCTCGAATTTGTTGCCAAGCCTGCAATTCTGCTATAAACTGGTTCCAATGGACTCGCATATAGTCCATAAAAATACCTAACACTAAAGATGGGAATTTATAAATTGCTTGGTTAAAATACCGAAAACTCCAGTGCCGCGAGTTAGGCCATAGGGCTTTAAAATTTGTGTGGCATTCGCTTCTTGGAATTTAATGAGCGCGGCTTTTGTGAGCAGACCGAAAATATCTGTCTCTTGGCCTTTCGATCCATAGCCGCTTAAAGCCACCAGAAAGCCGCGGTTATTTAGATATTTTTGAAGGTTGCGCACATCCTCACCGCGCGAACTATAAGCGAGATTCCTCGTAAAGATTGGGACACTAATTGGTGATGGAACAATTGGCGCCGGCGCTTGGGCGATAACAGGCGCTTTAGGACCATAGCCAGGCAAATAGCCGCCGGACGAACCACCTCTTGGAGTTGGAGGCGCCGGCGGATTCGTCTCGCCGCCGCCGGAATTAGTGAGCCCGCTAATAGAGTATTGGCCGTCGGTCTTAGAGCACGTATACGGTCCGTTTATTCCCGGACATGATATCACTACACCGCCGCAAAGGTCTGACGTGGCGGGAGTTACTTGCGAAAGTGAAACGGTTGGCTCATCAATAATACAAACAAGATTAGTATTTTGATTAGCGTTAACAAATAAAGTTTTTGTCTCGCCCTCTGGCAAGACAACGCCAGAAACTATTGTTGCTCCCAGGTCATTAGGATTTTCCTCTGTTTGAATGAAAATGTCCCCTGTATCAGTTCCGGCCGGCAAGGTTACAACTTTAATGTCGTCCTTAAATACATTAAAACTGCCGTCATCATTGAACGAGCTTGATAAACCTCCTCCTTCCGGCAAATCCAACTCTATGGCCTGATTGCCGAACCAAAGCGGATTCCGGTTTTGATCGTGTTCAATTCTTTCGCCAAGACCTTCTACAGAAACACCAAAGAAAGAATCCGTGTTTAAATTAATCGGCAAAATATCTATCGGATAAGTAATGTCGAAGAATGAATCTATTGGAAAACCATCAAGGGGAACTGGTGTCGGTGTCGTGGTTCTAAAACCCGCCTTGCTTCCTTCAAATACTTTGTAGTATTGGCCTGGTTCTTTTACCGGCAAAGTAAAACTGCCGTCAACGCTGGTTAAGGTCATCGCCACGATTTCAATCGGAATCAGTCCGTCATCATTAGGCTCCCCTGTGACTTTCCCGAGCGCGATCGGCCAATCCGAGATGCCGGGCTCAACCGGCTGCTCGCTTTCGCCGTATTGATACCAAGACCCGTCGCCATCAAGATCGTTAAACTTATAGCCCGTAATAAGCGAGCCGAAGAAATTGCCGAAGTCAAAAGTTAAATCATCGCCGGAGAAAACAGTGAAGGAATGGCATCCCGCACTACCGTTATCTTCCTCTCCCACTGCTGGATAAGTTTGCAGCCAGCCCCCCAGCGTCCCTTCGCAAAGCTCGTATCCGCGAGGAAGAATATCCGTAAATAAATATAATCCGTCCTCGCCGGTCGTCGCTTCAAGGAAGTCATTACCAGATAAATTTATCGGCCAATCCGGGATGCCGGGCTCGCCGTCGTCAAAAATGCCGTTGAAATTTAGATCATTAAATTTTCTAACCGTAATCGCCGCGTTTCGATAATTGCCAAAATCATAACCAATAAAATTTTCGTATTCTTCTTCTTCAATCAAAATAGTATGGCCGTTAAATTCGCTATTTATATAATCACAAGAACCGTTTCCGGGATCGTTCTCTCCCATCCAAACAGGAAATGACTGCGTAAAATCTGGTTCCATATCTTCGCAAAGCCGATAATCGCCCGGGTCCAAATGAGGAAATAAATAATACCCGTTCGAATCCGTTTGCGTTCCGGAAAATAGCTCGTAGAACAGGCCTCCCTCTTCTGGCTCTGGATTATACTTATACAAGTTAATATTCCAGCCGGAAAGAAACGGTTCATCATAATCGTGGTCATGGAGAGAAGCACGCTGGGTGTCAGCATCTAAATCATGAAATTTCTGGCCGCTAATCAAACTCTGGTCGGTATTGTTAAAATAGCAAGCCAAGTTTTCGCCCGGTAACAATGAAATTTCTACGGCATAGCCATCTTGTATGTATTGAATATTCGAATCGCTTCTAACAATAGCAAGATCGCTAATACAATTGATGGTTGGATTCACTTCACCAAGTTCAGTCAGTGTGTAAGGTAGCGAATTGAATAGGCTCTCGGGGTAAGAGGTTCGGGTATAAGACGGAGTCAAATCAAAAAAGGTGGCCGAGCCAGTGCCCTCAGTCGTTTGAATAGTTGTCAAATCAGATGTTGGACCGTTGAGCGCAAATCCAAATTCGCCATCCGAATCAGCGGCTTTATAAACCGTAATTGAGGACTTCCTTAATTCATTCGTAAAAGTGCAGGTGACATTTTCATTTGCCACAAGCGCGAAGGCTAGAGTCGACCCCTCTGACTCAAAGCCATTGTCGCAAGAGACACCAACAAAATCCCAGTTGGGATGCATCCACTCGAAAAGAGTGTAATCGCCAGGATCTAAATCAGAAAATGTAAATTGATTAATGTAATCGGGATTGGGATTAGGAGGATAAATGGCTTCAAAACCAACCTGCTCCCCAGCTTTAGTCAGCTCAATATAAAAATTATCTACCAAAAAATTATCCGGCACCTCCTCGGGATTCTCTATATCTTTAACAACGGTAATGCTCCCATAGCCGCCTTGATTATCGGCGCGAATAAAATAAACAAAGGCAAAAACAACCACCGCCAAAATGAACGCCATTGGCAAAAAATGATGTTGAAAAAGGTGTTTTATATATTTCATATCTAAACAATCGCCAGCTTATAATTGATAATGATGACCACGCGCCTTATGAGGCGCACGACTCCAACTCCCCTTGAACTAACTTAATTATATCATAAGGATTAAATTGTCCACTGAATTTCATTTTCCTAAGGTTTTGTTGATATGGCTCATAACTGTTGTATTTATTGCCATTCCTGTAATTCCTCGATAAACTGGTTCCAATGGACTCGCATGTAGTCCACCAACAGTTCTTTAAAACCATTTCCGATGGCTCAAAAGTCTGGTATATTTAATACTAATTAATAATTAACAATATTTCCTATGCAAAAACTCACTTATTTTATTATTGCCGTTATCCTTATTTTGGGCGGTGTTTACTTTTTGACGAAAAAACCGGTCGTTAACGCGCCGGAATCGCCAGCTACGCCGCTTCTTGATGGCAGCCCTGAAATTGTCCCTTTATCGCAAATAAATTACACGCTCGGCGGGTTTTTACCGTCAACGCTCACAGTTACCAAAGGCACAACCGTGACTTTCTTTAACAGTCATACCGAGAATTCTGTCTGGCCGGCTTCAGCTTTCCATCCCACCCATATCGCTTATCCCACGACCGGCGGCTGTATCGGCAGCACTTTTGATGCCTGCGCGGAAATCTCGCCCGGCGGCAGTTGGCAATTTACTTTCGATATTCCGGGTACTTTCAAATATCACAATCACCTAAGCCCACCAGAGACCGGGACTATTGTCGTGGAATAATTAATGAAGCGTCTTCTTTTTATTGCCGGCCTTATTCTTCTTGTTGCCGTTGCCTTTTCTTTATATTTCAAAAATGGCACCAAACCAGCTGTTACTATTGCTGGCCAGACATTACTGGTGACAATTGCCGACACGCCAGAAAAAAGAACCCAGGGTCTGTCTGGGTCAGTCAGTCTGCCTAAAAACACGGGTATGCTTTTTGTTTTCGAAACAAGTAGCCAGCACGGCTTTTGGATGAAAGACATGAATTACTCCATTGATATCTTGTGGCTCGATGAGGAAGGCAAGATTATTCACATCGAAAAAAATATTTCGCTGGAGACATTTCCGGAGGTTTTCACGCCAAGCGCTCCGGCCTTGTACGTTTTGGAAGTTAATGCTGGGTTTGTCGACGGGTCCGAGGTAAAAATAGGGGACCTTGTGAAATTGCCGGAAAATAAAAAAAGTCTTTAAAGAATTTGTCAAACTGCCAAATGTCTGTGCTTAAGATATATTAGCTGGGAAAAGATCAAATTCTGGAAGTAAAACTTTTCCCCAACGCCATATTTTCTTAATGCTTGTTTTGGGTATACTTTAGTATCAAAGGTCGAAACAAATAGTAAATTAAGCTTAATTTAAAATATTTTTAAATGGAACAAAAGAAAATGAATTGGGGTACCCTTATTCTCGGCATCGTCATTGGGGCGGTGGTGGTTTGGGTTATCACGGCCGCGACCAAGCCAGCGGTTGGCACGGTCGAGACGATGATTACCTCAACCGGAACAATCACTAGCATTAATAAGGCAGTCCAACAAGGATCAATCAAGGATCCAACTGTGGCTCAAGAATATCAGTTTCGAATCCCGGAGGATGTTGCAGCAGGTTATACTCCAGCACTTGGAGCTCCAGTGGTGTTTGACGTCACGCCAGATCAAGCTCAAAGAGCGAGAAATGTCAGAGCAGCTAGTCTATGCGGACCAGGAACATGTTTTGATGGAATTGATAATAATGGCAATGGTTTGATTGACTCAGCTGAGGTCAGCTGCCCTCCTATTACCCCATCAGGTAATGATGAGTGCAGTAAAGAGACAGGCCTATAAATCAGTAAAATAGTTAAACCAACCAAAAACCGCCCTAAGTTCACTCGAGGGGCGGTTTTTGGTTTGGTCTTGATTTAGTTTTTTCTAATGAAGGAAGCGAGTAGATTTCGGATTGCCGGTTTGCCGTAAAGCTCTCGGCCAAGAATAACAAGAAGGATGATGCCGATGGCGATAAGGAACCAGCCGAGGGTTTTCGCGCCAGTCCGCGAAACCGCCGCTTCCAGAGGGATTTCAATCACCTTATGAGTGGCGTAAGCAAGCAAGTCGCTTGGATTGCCGGAGACGCCGGTAAAGACTAAGTTGGCGGTGGCTAAAAGAATATTATTTTCTTTAACATTCTTGGCGACACGGCCTTCAATTGCAATTTTCTTTTCTTGACCGGGATTTAAGGCGCCGAGATTAACGACGAGAGTGTCAGCGTTGAAACTGCCTTCGCTGGCCGAAACGAAACTCACTTCTTTGGGCAGAGTGACTTTCAAGGTCGCGGCATTGGCGTTTTTTCCGCCTTCATTTTTAATGGTAACGGTGTAGTTAGCAATTCCGCCGGCGCTAATTTCTGTTTGAAAAGTTTCGATGTTGAGAGTGATTTTGTCGACGGCAGTCGAACTATTACCTGAACTGGTGTTAGTACCGGAACCAGAGTTAGAACCGCTACTGGAGTTGGAATTCGAGCCGTTGTTCTGATTAACGACATTAGCTTCCGTTTGGAAGACCATGATATTGCCAGGGTCAGTGCCGTAGCTATTTTTCGCCACCGCGCGGAAGAAATAGATCGTATTGGCCTCAAGGCTGGTAACGATTTGGTTAAAAGGAATCTGGCCGGTTGAGCCAATAGTTTGGTGAATAGTGGCTTGACCCAAAGCAGTCGTTTTGCCGTATTCAAACCAGCTTTCGGTTGAAGCGGAAGCGCCGATAACAATAAGGGCGTTTAATTTGGCGCTTGATTTTGTTTTTTCCGTAGCAATGGAAGTAAGCGCTTGGGGAGCGTTTGGATTTGAAACAGGAGCGTTATATTCGTCATTATCGGTAGAAGACGAACAACCCGGATCAAGCAGATCGATTTTATTGTCGTTATCATTATCTTTACCATCGTTACACTCGTAGACGTTAGAAGCTTGGGAAGTTGTCACGAAAGAAAGGGTCGAGCCGGTGTCAGTGCCGTAGCTATTTTGCGCCATGGCGCGGAAATAATAAGTGGTATTCGCGGTGAGGCCGGTAAGAGTGGCCGCCATCGAGCCGGAACCGGTGCCTTCGGCAACTGGGCTTGTTGAAAGATTAAGGTTGGAAGAACTTGTTCCATATTGGAACCAAGTATTGGTTGAAGCACTGCCTCCATTCCAAGAACCATTAAGAGTGGCGCTGGTCAAGGTGATGCTGTTTGCCGAATTAGTCGTTGCGGAAGGAAGAGTGCTACCGCCGCCACCGCCGCCACCGCCGCTTCCGCCACTGCCGCCAGAAGCAGAAGTTGTGAAATTAAGAACCGAGCCGCAGTTTTGACCTTGGGCGTTAGAACCGCAAGCGCGGAAGTAATATTGCGTGCTTCCCGAAAGGCCGGAAATAGTCGCTTGAAGGGTGCCCGAGCCGAGTCCTTGGGGAATTTGCGTGGTTGAATTCGCGAAAGGCGCCGAGCCATCCGTGTCGTATTCAAACCAAGTGGTTGTTGCAAAACCGTTGGCATTCCAAGTGCCGTTTAGCGTGGCGCCAGAAGCGGAAATATTTGTGGCCGCCGTGGTGGTGATCGTTGGGGAATTACCGCAGCCAACGGTGGTGAATTGAGCGGACTTGAGCGCTTGGCCGCCGAGATTAACCGCGCCAGCGTTGAAATTGTAAGTGGTGCCGCAAGTAAGGCCAGATAAGTTGTAAGTAATAGTTTGAGTAGAAAGGATGTTGTTGACGTTGCCAACCGGAGTGTAGCTTGGGCCGACTTCAAACCAGCCGGAGCTGTTGGAGCCGTTTGGATTAATTTGGGCGGAAAGAATGGCCGCAGTTTGGGTGATGCCACTTGCCGTTACGTTTGAAATGGAAGGCGGCGTCACGCCTAAAGTTGAGAAATTAATGGCCATTAAATCAGTGCCGTTCGCGCTCGCGGCATTAAGCGTCACGATGTAGCTAGTATTTGGTTGGAGGCCGGAAAAGACACAAGGCGTGACAGCAATGGCTGATGTACCGTTGCCGATATTTTCGTTGCCGCAAATCGGGTTGCCTTGGTATTCAAACCAGACGGTTGTTGAGGCGCCGTTTGGATTGACGGAACCCGCCAAATCAGTTTGGGTTTGAGTGGTATTGATATTATAAGCAGTTGTAACGTCTGGTGGTTGCGGACATGGGGAAGTTGAAAAAGAGTTACCAGAGTCCATTGTTTGGTTGGCAGAATTAATGGCGCCAACATTGAAAGTATAATTAGTGCCGCAGGTAAGACCCGTGGCGTTGTAAGTAATTGTTTGAATTGCATTAATATTGTTGACATTGCCGACCGGCGTGAAGGTGGGCGATAATTCAAACCAACCGGAGGTTGGCGTTGTGCCATTCGGATCAATTTGCGCCGAAAGAGTGGCGGTGGTTTCGGTAATGCCCGAGACGCCAACACTAGAAATAATAGGCGCGGCCGCTAGGGCAGGCGTAGCAAAAGCTAAGCCAAAGCCAATAATAAGGCCGGCCAAAATTAAGGTTTTATTGATGTTTTTCATATTATTCATAATTACTTATGGGTTTATGCTCACAAGAATAGCACACCATTGTAATTTGGTCAAGGTATTGACGAAATAGTGAATTTATAGTTATACTAGGAGCAGAAAAATACTGAAAATCAACCTTTTAAATCAGATATACATGAAATCAAAAATTTTGCTCTTTGTAAGCTTTATAAGTTTTCTGTTTTCTTTTTCTGCGAATGCCTCGGTAAATATTGTTGGGTTTTTTTCTGGTACTCCCGGTCAGGACTCACTCCGCGTTTACGTGAACTATTCCGCTTGCAACGACACCGATCGGGTTGGTTGGGTGAAGTATGGCCTCAACTTTGCAAACTTTACTCCCAATCAGAAATTCCAGCTCGGCAACGGGCAAATGAGTTTTCTTTTAACCGGCCTCGCGGCAGGCACGGAAATTCCGGTGCGAATCTGTCATTGGCGTCCGGGGGAGAATGTTGCTTGCACCGCGAATGATACTTTCGCCACAGCTGACCCGCCTTTCATTACAACCATTGACCTTATCAGCGGCTCGATGACGGATAGCGGCTTGGTGATTTACTTTGGTTTAAACACCACTGCCCCAGCAATTCTTCAGCCCTTTTGGGACGCGAGCGACTCGATTGGTGTCAATCCGCAATACGGCAATGTTGTTAACTACGCGGCCACGAGCGGAACGGAGATGAAGTATTTTTTGGTCCAAAATTATTTCCTGCCCGACACTTACTCGGTGGCGATTCGTTTCCAAAACGACTCGCTCATGCAGATCGGCCAGTGGGGCTATTCCGACACCTTGCCGCCTATGATTCTTTCAGGAATCGTTGAAGCTGGGCCTTTAGCAGGCGTCTTCATTCCGAGTGTTGTCAACGATTTGTTGGTAATTGATCTTCCGCATTTACGAGGAGAGTTTGCTCTCTTTGGAATGCAGGGGAATTACTTGCGACAGGTTCGCTTTGCCAATCGCGTGGAAGTTGACGTCAGTCAATATCCGCCGGGGATTTATATCTGCCGACTGATTACCGAAGAAGGATATCAAAAATCGCACAAGCTACTAATTGCTCGTTAACGAGCAACCCAGCCCAGTGAAATCGATTGATTTCGCTGGGTTTTTTAATTGGTAGAGTTTGATATAATTTGCTTATGAAACCGCATTTGGGTTATTTTGGTGAAAGTCCCGAAGAGTCAATCAAGAAAGAATTGCTTGGTACAACAAAACCCAGAGAAGCCCTGCCCCTCAACTTGGAATTTTATGAGTATCAAGAGCATCTAGAAAATTTTCTAAAAAAAGAAGATATCGGTTTTAAATTTGAAAAAATTCTTGATGAGATCAAAAAGCGTCAGCGTTTTGATCCAACCAAACCAGTGCCATCTTTTGCGCATGATCTTTATCTTTTTCTAGCTGATGAACTTGGAATTGAAGAGGATCAAGAGTTGAAATATTTTACGGCTATTGGTCCGGAAAAACAGAAAACAGCGGCGGATGTCTATTATAATATTCAAGCTTTCTTTGAATGGGAAAAGGATCCAGGTAAAATCAAAAGAGTTACCTTCAGATTGCATCATAAAGATTATGATAAGCGATCGAGTACAGAGCTTGATGCCAATATTTATATTCCTGACGATTTAGCTTATCCAATTTCTTATCGCGGTTTAGGCTTGAAATTAAAGGATCTCACACCCCATGAGCAAAAAAGATACACCCAATATATCAACAAAACCGGCGCCGAGCTTCTTGACCTTTTCAAAAAAACTTATTAAAGTGAAATCAGAACCGTAATTTTTATACAATGAAAACAACAAGCACATCTTTGGCCAAAAAAGATCAAGAATTATTAGGGACGATTTTGTCAGTTAATGGTGGCTTTGAGTCTAACGCGATTGAACTTAATAAGCCTCTTTTGCCTCGGGCGGTTAGTCAACTTTTCTGCCAAGGCTGTAATTTTGAAGCACAAATCGGTGTTGAAACAGCAAAGTTTTTGGCAAAAACGGGAAAGATACAATTACCTCCCCTTGAAGAACTAAAGAAAAAGTATTTCCATCTCGGCTCTTGTAATCTTTGCAAATTACCTAATCTAAAGATTGAACTTAGAGATTTGCCCTCTATTTCTGCAAAAACTCATTAAACCCAGAATTCCACTGGGTTTTTTCATTTAAAAAACTCCTGACCAAAATTTTGGTCAGGAGTTTTCGTCAAACCTTGACTTTTTGTTATTTTTATGGAGAATTAAATCCGGAAATAAACAGAAAAATCAACATAAACCTATAAAACCAGTACCTTACAAATGAAACACAAACTTCTCACAAGCTTAGGAGCATCATTAATGCTCCTTTTCGGAGCGCAAGCAATTGCGCAAATCAGTTATGTAATTGATTCGGTCATTCCGACTGGTCAAACAACAGCCAATTTGTATTTGAGTTACGCCAACCATCGGGGGACGACAATGATTGCTCCCCGGTATGACACGAGTCTGGCTCTGACGCGCAGTGAGCCGGCAAATTATCTTGTTCCGACCGATACCAATGGTCAGATGATAATCTTGCTTGATTCATGCGTCGTCGGGAATTTGCACTATGCGCGGGTTACTTTCTTTGGTGACAGTGCCGGTTTCGGTTTTACCAACACCGTTACTTTTACCATGAGTTGCAATCCGATCGCTGTCAACGATAATCTCGCTGATACGATTTACCTCGGCCAGCCGCTTTTCGGCATCCAAGGCAGTGCTTCGGGCGGCCAAGCGCCTTACGATTTTTCTTCTGCTGGTTTACCAACAAATATTGTTGTAGACACGCTGGGAAATTTCAACGGGAAAGCTCTGGTCGCAACGAATTCCACCCACACCCTCACCGCAACCGATATTTATGGTTGCCAAGGGAATTTGGTGAAGACAGTTGTCTCGATCTGTCCTACGCAAACGGTGGACTGCACCTTGCCAAGCGCGCTTACGGCTAATCAAAGTGTTTTGGGTTTCGCTGTTTCAACAAACAGCGGCACCCCGCCTTACACTTACAGCTGGAGCGGAATTGGCGGCATTAATTTGTCGTCTGCTGGCAACTTCAGCGGGAATGCTCTCGCCCTTGGCACTCAGAGTTATACGGTTAATTCCGTAGACTCGCTTGGATGTCTCGCGAATGGTGTTTTTACAACAACTGTTTCGTGTGCCAGCCAAACTCTCACAGTAACATTCTCTTCGACCATTAACGTTGGTCAGGACGTAGCGGGTTATTCCGTAGTAGTTATTGGAGGAGTAGGGCAACCAATTTACAGTTGGTTTGGCAATACGGTGAGTGGTGTGAGTTTAGATGCAAACACTGGCGCTTTTACCGGAACGGTAACGGCCGCCGGGACTTACACTTTCACGGTGCAAGCCACGGATTCGCTTAACTGCCCGGTTAGTCAGACGTTTACGATCATCGCGACTTGTCCGCTTCCGGCGATTGCAAACCTCACCAAGGTTTGGTCGACGGGGAAGCCAAGCGCTGACACACTTTTCGCAACGGGTGGAAATCCGCCTTTCGCTTGGAGCATTGTCGGTTTGCCAGCCAATTTGTCTTCAGCAGGTAGTATTATCTCTGGTTTTACGACCGCGAGCGGCAATACGCCAATTACTATCACGGTTTCTGATCAGTTCGGCTGCATGATAAATCGGCAGGATACGATCGTTTCCGTCTGCGATCCGATTACTGTCAATTCAACTTTAGCGACCTCGCTTGAAGTCGGCCTTGGTTATAATGCAACGGTCTCAGCCAGTAACGGTTCTCTGCCTTATGTTTACAGCTGGTCAAACCAGCCCGCGACTTTAAATCTCGCGAGCAACTTGATCACGGGAACGGTTACGGCCGCCGGCACAAAAGTAACGACTTATACCGTTACTGATACCTACGGCTGCAGCGGAATACTGACGCAAACTTACGTGGCGACTTGTCCCGGCATAACGATCCAAGGTTTACCGGATGATACGGTGGGAACACCGATTGTTCATAACCTCGTTATTTCAGGCGGTACGGCTCCGTATGTCTCAAGCGTAGTCTCTTTGCCTCCCAATTGGGTTTTGGCAAACAATCAAGTAAGCGGCACCGCTAATCAGACCGGATTATTTACTCCGACTGTGACAGTAACCGACTTTTATGGTTGTTCGATTAATAAACAGGACATGGTGCAGATTTTCTGCAACACTTTTGCCTTAACGGGCATCAGTGATGGCGTGGTTGGTATGTCTTACCAAGACACGATTGCTTCAAGCGATCCAAGCGCGACCATCGCGCTTATTGGTGGGACGTTTCCGAGTGGTTTAATTCTTATAACTGGCGTGGGTAGCGGCACTCCGGATTCAGCCAGCACCTATATCTACACTGTGCAAGGATCAAACGCTTACGGCTGCACGGTCACCTTGACTGACACAGTTGTAATGTCTTGTCCTACCTTAACGGTGACAAGTACTCTCCCGGATACGCTTTATCCGGGTCAGGTTCCGAATGCAATTGTTAGCGCTTCCGGTGGAACGGCTCCCTATGTCTACAACAATTGGACTGGTAACCCAGTTACTGGTCTTACCCTCTCATCGGGTGGCGCCATTGGCGACACGGTGAGTGGAGTAGGGACGTTTATTTACACGTTCCCAGTTGTTGACGCGAACGGTTGTCTTGGCAGTTTGACCGACACCACGGTTGTTTTGTGCTCAAATCCTGTCGTCATGTCGCCTTTCCCGGATACTATCCCAATCGGGGCAGTATTAAATTACACGGTGGTGGCGACGGACAGTTTGGCGCTGGCAATTACTTACGCGGTGACCGGCAGTTTCATTCCCGGAGCGATTCTTGCTTCGACGAGTGGAGTTGTTTCGGATACGGTGAATAGTTTCGGCACTTATATCTTCACCCTCGTTGCTACAAGCAACTTTGGTTGTGTGGGGACGGTGACCGATACGGTGGTAGTGCTTTGCGACACGCTTGCAATTGATCCGCTCCAAACGAGCTTTATTATTGGCGTGTCAAACGCCGACACGCTTTCCGGTAGTGGAGGAACCCTTCCTTACACTTGGAGCGTGACGGGCTTGCCGCCCGGGTTATCACTTGCCGGCTCCATCATTAGTGGCATCCCTACGAATGACGGCTCATATCCGGTCGTGATAACGCTCAAGGACAAGTATGGTTGCAGTGTGATAAGAAATGATACGATCTCAGTTGATTCACTTTTGTTCATAAAATTGGATTCAATTGGTAGTGTCACTGCGACAAGCGCTTTGGCTTATGTGTCGGTTTACGATAATCATGATCCAAATGCTATTTGTTTTGTGGGTTATGGTACCACCGGTATCACAACTTTCTTATCGAACGTAACCCTTCCACTTGGCGATACCAACCTCGTGTTTACAATCTCCGGTCTTAATCCCGGCACGACCTATATTGTCGGAGGAAGATCGCTTGATACGGCGGGGCTCTTGTTTAGCAATACCAAAACGTTTACGACAAAAAGTGCCGGACCTCAAATCCTCAGCACCAGCGTCAAGAATATTTTGCCCGAAAGCGCGGATATTTCAGTAAACGTTTCAACTGGTGGCGCGAAAACAACTGTCCGGCTTTACTGCGACAACAATTCCGTACCAACCACGCTCTACACTTACACAACGAGTGTATCGAGTATCGCGACGATCCACGTCGGCAACCTAAACGGGGCGAGTACAGCTTACTACTACGTTTTGGTGCTTAATGCTTACGGTACGGATACGACGAGCGTCTTGACGTTCGCAATGCCTCCGTACAACGTGGCGGCCGTTCTTCTTACGCAAACCTGTGGATCGAAGATCACGGCCATCGCCAATATCTACTCCAATGACCCGGGCGCTACCGCCTGGCTCATCTACGAGCAAGGGGCGAGCTTGACGACGTTTGCAAATCAAGCGCTGCCGATCATGGTCGGCATCAAGAGCGGCACGGTGGCGATCTCAAGTCCGAATCTCGTGCTTTACCAAAAGTACGCTTTTGCGATTAAAACCCGCGATAGCAATGGCTTGGAAGACACGACGGCCGCCGGCATTTGCACGGTGACCGACATCGCGGAACTTGATCCTCTGGGTCAAGCGCGCGTGTGGGCTTACGGCAAAACCATTGCGGTTAAGAGCAAGATGGAAGTAGAGTTTATGCTCTATGACTGCCTTGGTCGGGAAGTGATACGCGATATCGTTTCTGGCGAAAAAGCTTTCGCGGTGGCGACACCCGGAGTTTATCTTTACCAGTTGCGAATAGGCGATAAGTTTGGCAGCGGAAAACTGCTGACGGAATAAGTTTCATTTTTTACACCCCTTGTCGAAAGACAAGGGGTTTTTAAATTCGATTTTTTACACAGTTGTTTTTCTAAAGCAGGTTTATAATTAAAGCTGTTCGTCAAACAGCTAATTAAAGCCGTTCGTCAAACTGCCAAAAAGCAGAATGGGTCACAAAAAGTAGGTAAAAAATGGCCGATCGCGATCCGTCATAACCTAAAAACCATACGTGGACCCAATGCCAACCGAAGATTGGTATAAAAACACAACACCTGTTTCTAGTGTGATTGAAACAGGTGTTTTTTTATTTGCAAAATCAAAATTTTATGGTATACTGTGTGTGGTTCCGGGTCGGATAGTTGCGCTTGCCTTCGGGCAAGTGAGGAAAGTCCGAACTCCCACGTCTTCGCAAGAAGAGTTAAAAATGTAGCGGGTAACGCCCGTCAGGAGAAATCCAGAGGTGCGAACAGTGACGTCTCGATTCGAAAGGATCGAGAAGACCCTATCCCAAGCTTGATGGTCTAGCTCCACTATAGGGACAAAAAAGTGGAGATGAAACGGCTAAATCCTTACAGGGTGCAAGGCCGAGCTCGAGAGATTCGAGAGTGCCGCCAGAGCCGGCAAGCAATTGCCGGCCCAGAGAAATAACTATCGTTTGTCGCAAGACAGATACAGAATTCGGCTTACAGACCCGAGACCAACAAAAAAACCGCTTGCTTGAGTGGTTTTTTTGTTTTCTATTTTTTAGCTTAAGCTTTTTGCCCCATTCTGTTCCAAATCCAGGCAAAGACCCAGCCAACGATATAGCCGCAAACGAAAGCGGTGACGATGCCGATAATAGCGAGGCCGAGCGTTGGGCTTGTTACGGTTTTATCGATACTGATGAAGTGGTAGGACAAGCTCCAGTCAAGAAGCCGCTGACCCAAGCCAAATATCAATGCCAAGACCCAAAGGAAGTGACCGATGGCCGCAATGGAGCCCAAGGTAAGCGCGGCCTGTTTTTTGTTGATATGCATACGTATAAAAATTAATCTAATAATTACTAACCATCGACTAACTATTGAGGTTGAACCTCGATAGTCGATAGTGGGAATTTTAACGCCAACTCGCCCGAAAGGCCAGTGCAAACTCGCTCTTGACGAAAGGAGACGGATGTCTTATAAATAAGCCAGAAATATTAATTCTTTAAGTCATGAAAAAAGTAAAAACCTTTACCGACATCCTGCATCAGGGTGTCGGAAGGATGGGGTTTTCGGTAAGAGTTATCTGGAATTGCCAACTCATCGACATTAAAACAGTGTTTGAGTTAATTCAAGGTATGCAAAACCCAGACCGGAAATATCGAACCCTTCTTTCCAAGAACAAGGAAGAAAAAAGTTTTGCGGAAGTTTTTTTGGAAAAGAGTATGCTCGAAATCAGTACAAATCTACTCTTGAAGGGGATTGATTATAAAACAATCGACCTTGAAGAATACAAAGATTTAAGTCCAACGCGAAAAGCGGCTACCGCTTTTGAAATTTCGTCAAATTAAATTTTTTTATATAAACCACAGCCGGTCTTTGACCGGCTTTTTTGTTTACCAGCTTTAATAAGGCGCTTTGAGACTGATGAAAATATCCGATCCCGTTCTCCCTTTAATCGTGTAATAATAAGTTTTGTTTTTTACGGGTTTAAAGTCAGTCGGCGTTTCCCGAAGGATATATTTTCTTGGCACTTTTGTTTCCTCGCCGGTTTTTTTGTCTTTTATAATGATGGGTTTTTCGCTCGCCCATATTTTTTTGCCATCTGGAGTTTCAACAAGCTCCCAAGAAAAGCTATCTTTCAGCCACTCATTGTTTTCCACCTTCATTTCCGCGAATTCTTCAGGATGTTCTTGTCTGAACCCACGGTATTCGTTTATAAGCTCGTTGATCTGCTCTTTCGTGAGAACCTTGCCGTCGGGAAAAGCCGGTCTTTTTTGAGTTTTTTCAATTTCGTCGTGGAAAAATTTCCAAGTGCTTGCTTGAGTCAATAAGCGGAGCTCGGCTTGGCTGTAATCGGATTTTTTGCCGCTTTTCTTGATTTCCGCGTATTCGCCGGCGAGTTCGTTAATTTGATCAATTGTTAAAGGCTTACCATCGGCAAAATGAGGCCAGTATTTTTTTAAATTTGGCTCTTGGCCGGCAAGAGCGGAATATTTATCCGCTTGCTCCATTAATTTAAAGTCAGAAAGGGAATAGGGTTTTTTCTGTTCCATGGCCTTCTCTTCTTTTTCTTTGGCGAGGGCTTTCTTTTCCGGAATCAATCGCTTTTGCATCTCTTCCCCTAAAAAGTACCTGTTTTCAAAATCATCTTCTAGATCTTCGGCCGCGGCAGGGTCAAGACCAGTGGTATATTCAACAAATGGTGAATATGGTGGATATGTCTCACTGATATGCTCGGCAAAATGTTCTGTTTCCGGAATTTGCTCGGGGGTTGTCGCCTTTTTGCCTTTTTCCGCTTTTCCGCCGCCAATGACTTCTTTAAACATAAAGATTTTATAGTTTTAGATTAGTATGCCTTTATGGTAGCACGGCAGTTGATTATTGCACCTTGACATAAGATAAAAATAATGGTAGACTTTAAGCTGAAATGTAATTTGTCATATCAACCCTTTAACACCTCTCACAATGAAAACCCTTATTATCACTTTCTGGGAGGGCAGTAGTTCCTCTCCAGAAGATTTGCCTGATTTTGCCTTGAGTAAAAGTTTGGCGAAAAAAATTTGGAATCAACCGATGTTGCTCTTGCCGTTTCCTTATCTCGGTTGGGCGATGGAGGAGAAAAAACTTGATCTTTACAAAATTGAACGGATTGAACGAAACATCGAGGAGATATTTGTCAACGATCCCCATGTTTCAGTTTCTCTTCTTATTGTTGACCGCGATTTGAAAGACGCCTTGCTTGCCCGGCTTGGCTATGACGACTTGGAAGAAGTGGATGAAAATCAGATTGGCGCCGTAGAAGACAGTAATGAGTTTTTAATTCAGGTTGAGGACTGTGAAAAGGAAGCCGAAAAATCGATTTATACCTTTGTACCTAAACCTGAAGACCCCGATGTTCTCGAAATAATCAGCAATGGTGCCAGTGAAGAGTTAGTGGAAGAAGAGGGTCCGGCTAGGTCGTTTGAATTAAATTAAAAATTTTTAATTCACTAATCCCGCAGAAATGCGGGATTTTTCTTACGAGGTTGAACCTCGATGCAACTGTTCACACCTGCTTTTCGAACCGTTCCCGGCTTGCAATAGTACTGGCTTTCCTCACCTGGACAAACCAATAGGGAACGGTTCGGAAAGCCAGTGCTATTGCAAGTTAACCTTAGGTGAGATAAAGCAGGTGTTGCAAAGGTCCTGAGACATTGCGATGGCTTGACTTTTTCAATATTCCATGCTATGATTTCAGCTTAAATGTACCTTTAAATCAACAACTCTTAATACCTTACACAAATGAAAAAATTATTCATTTTCTTTGCCGCTTCGCTTGTAGCAAGCGAGACAGCGGCTCAACCGACCATGATTTCGGTTTCGGCGGCTGAAGTTGATGTGACTCACAATTCGATTCTCATCAAAGACAAAGCCAACGGCAATGGCAAGACCTATCAATCGCATGTGGAGTATGGTTCTATACCGACCGCGCTTAATCATTCAACCACGCCCTTTAATCGGGGTGCCGGCCTTTCCGATCATGAAGAGATGCTTGTGAATCTCACGGGACCTGGTGTTTTTTACCGGGTGGTTTACAATGAAAGCGGTTCGTCTGTACAAACATCAATTTTTGAAGTGGCCTTGAAATCCGCGTCCACGACTTATCTCGTGGTTGACAATCTGGTTGTTAAAAACGTTAATGTTGGCGCGAATAGCGCTTCGGCAACCCTTCAGGCCGTAGTGAAATGCAATGGCGCTTCTGACACTTGGTTTGAATATGGGGAGAGTCAGCCTCTTTCCAGCACTACTTCTTACGTGACCAAACAAGCCGGCATTGATACCGTTAAAATTACGGTGACCGGATTGCCGAAAAACAGCTCAATTTATTTCCGCGCCAACAGCCTTTCCGGTTCGACCGTTGTTTCTGCTCCATCGATTTCTTCCTTCAGCACCACTTCCTCGACCGGCATTGCTGAAATGCTGAAAAAGGAATTCAAAATCTACCCGAACCCGATCACGGACAAAGTTTTCGTTGAGGGCGAAGGGGATATAGAATTCTTCGATATTTCCGGCAAGAAAGTTTTTGAAGGAAAAATTGAAAGAGAGGATGACAAGCGTGACCGGACGGAAATTGACTGCGAAGCGCTTGCAAGCGGCATTTATGCTTACCGTTATCGCGCAAAGCGGGACGGAGTGGAGGTCAAACTGACCGGAAAAGTAATGAAATTGAGGTGAGGTGAGGTGAATAAGGGTGATGAGTGCCCCGTAGCAAACCGCTACGGGGCTTTTTTCTTGCAAATTTATTTGAAATATGCTATACTTTCCCCGAGTGCGAAAACGCGCTCTAATTTTTAAAGACACAAGTGCTTGCAAAAGCCCCCTTGCCTACTTTTGGCGGGGGTTTTTGCTTTTTGGGGGATTTGTTGATTTAGCTTGTAAAAAACTGTTATACTATTTGGTAATTGCCCAAAGTTATGGGGTAATGGAAGCGGGCACTCACAAAAGCACTTGTGTTGGAGTTTGACCCTCCTTACCCCATAACTCTGGGCAATATTTATCTACAATGTTTAAAGCCATCTTCGGTGACAGTGATTCTCGTTTTGTAAAAAAGCACCAAGCCACTGTTGAAAAAATAAATTCTTTTGAGGCCGATTTTGAAAAGCTCTCGGACTCGGATTGCAAAGGCAAGACCGTCGAGTTGAAAGAGCGCTTAGCCCGCGGCGAAACTATCAACGACATTTTGCCGGAAGCTTTTGCGCTCGTGCGCGAAGCCGCCAAAAGAACGCTTAACCAGCGCCATTACGACGTTCAGCTTCTCGGCGGCATTGCACTCCACGAAGGGCAGATTGCCGAAATGATGACGGGTGAAGGCAAAACTCTGGTGGCGACCCTGCCGGTTTATCTCAACGCTCTTTCCGGGAAAGGGGTGCATGTAGTGACGGTCAATGATTATTTGACGAGTCGCGATGCCGTCTGGATGGGGCAGATTTATAATTTTCTCGGCCTTTCGGTCGGCTGTCTTAATCATCAAACCTCCTATGTTTACGATCCCACTCATCGCGAAGCGGATGAGACCCGCGACGAAGTCGGCTCTTTTAAAGTGGTCCACGAGTTTCTAAAGCCGGTGTCGCGCAAGCTTGCCTACGCCGCTGACATCACTTACGGCACCAACCACGAATATGGCTTTGATTATCTTCGCGATAATTTAGTCTATCGCCCCGAAGATGTTGTTTCGCGAGGGCACAACTTTGCGATTGTTGACGAAATCGACTCGATTTTAATCGATGAAGCCAGAACGCCGCTTATCATTTCTTCAGCCACGGAAGATTCTTCGGAGTTTTATAAAACTTTTGCCAAAATCGCGAAAGTCTTAACGCCGGTCGAAGACTACACGCTTGATGAAAAACTTAAAGCAATTTCTCTGACGGAAACGGGAATCAACAAAGCCGAGAAACTTCTCGGCGTTTCCGATATTTACACCGAAAAAGGGGTTCGCTATGTTCATCATTTGGAAACGGCCGTCAGGGCCAAAGCCGTCTACCTTCTTGATCGCGATTATGTCGTTCGGGAAGGGGAAATCGTGATCGTTGATCCTTTCACCGGCCGCTTAATGCCCGGCCGGCGCTGGTCCGAAGGGCTTCACCAAGCGGTTGAAGCGAAAGAAGGGGTGGCTATTCAAAAAGAATCCCGCACGATCGCTTCGATTACTTTTCAAAACTATTTCCGCTTTTATGAAAAACTTGCCGGCATGACCGGTACCGCCAAAACTTCCGAGGAAGAATTTCTTAAAGTATACAATCTGTCGGTTGTTTCCATTCCGACAAATCTTTCTTCGAGTCGGACCGATCTTGCCGACCTTATTTTCCAGACGGAAAACGGCAAATTCAGGGCGCTCGCCAGACAAATCAAAGCGCTCAATCAAAAAGGCCAGCCGGTTTTGCTCGGCACGGTTTCTATTGAAAAAAACGAGCTTCTTTCAAAGTACTTAAAGGCCGAAGGGGTGCCGCATGAGGTACTCAACGCCAAGAATCATGAGCGGGAAGGCGAGATCATTGCCCAAGCCGGCCGGCTTGGCGCCGTGACGGTGGCCACCAACCTCGCCGGTCGCGGTGTTGATATTAAACTTGGCGGCAATCCGGCGACCAAAGAAGGGTACGAAGCAGTCAAAAATCTCGGCGGCCTTCATGTCATTGGCACCGAGCGCCATGAAGCTAGGCGGATCGACAATCAGCTTCGCGGCCGCGCCGGCCGCCAAGGGGATCCCGGGGCCACTCGCTTTTATGTCTCGCTTGAAGATGATCTGCTGCGCATTTTCGGGGCCGATCGAATTAAAGGCGTGATGAGCCGCTTTAATTTTCCGGAAGACGAGCCGATCGAAGCTAAACTCATCGGCAAGGCGCTTGAAAACGCGCAGGAAAAAGTCGAAGGCTTTAACTTCGACGCCCGTAAACACACGCTTCTTTACGATGACGTGCTTAATCTCCAGCGCAAAACGGTTTATAACCGCCGCCGCAAAGTTTTAAACGGCAATCGTGACGAAGTCGAGGCGATTTTAAATGAAGCATTTTTCCAAAAAGAAGATTTACTGGAAGAGAAAAAGAAAACTTTAGATAAAGAAGATTTTTATCTGCTGGCCCAAAGACTGATTTTGGCCCTCATTGATCTTTTGTGGATGGAGCATCTCGAAACGATGGAATATCTTCGCTCTTCCGTGAATCTCCGGGCATATGGCCAGCGTGATCCGTTGGTGGAATACAAAAAAGATGGTTTACGGCTTTATAAACAAATGGAAGCGCGCTTCGAGGAGCACCTTGTCCACATGCTGCTTGAAACAAAAGACGTGCCGGCCCAAAAAGAGCCGGAAAAAGCCGTTCATGGCGGAGAATTTGAAGGAGTAGGAAGGAATGATCCTTGCCCTTGCGGCAGTGGCAAGAAATACAAGAAGTGTCATGGGAAGTAGAACTTACCGTTTTAGATTTATGAAAATCATTGATGTTCGTGTTTATGACTTCTTGTTTTTAGGACCATTTGTGGTTTGGTATTCTTTTTTTGTGGACAACTTGATTCTCCACTTTGTTTTGTTGTTTACCGGAGTATTAACAATGGGCTTTAACTTTCTAACCTGGTTCTTAACTATCAAAGGAAGCAAATACCTTTTTCTTCGTAGTCCCTTCATTATCAAATACTTAGGCGGCTACAGAAAGAGTAAATTTATCTTGCTTAACGCGTTTACCGTGGTAGCTGTCATCTTTTTTCTGTCAGCGCTTGAGAGCGAATCCGCGCCGCTTTGGGCAAGAATCGTGCTAATCCTCAACGCGACGGGAACTTTCTTTTACAACCTCTATCATTTTGTTTTGCTTAAAAGGAAGACAGTAAATAAGTAAGCGAACCCCTTTTTATTATGAGAAAAGTGCTCAAGCCAAAATTCTTTGCCCGGCCGACGCTTCGCGTCGCGTCAGAACTGCTTGGCAAATTCTTGGTCCGAAAAATCGGCAAAAAAGAGGTCGCTTTAATGATCACCGAAATGGAGGCGTATGACGGCTTTTGCGACAAAG
>DATEUR010000036.1:0-39931 GCA_035583565.1 Minisyncoccota bacterium
AATCGGCGCGTCGGCATTGGGAACGGGCGGAGTGCTTGACGGCGGTGTCCACGTCTGCGCGAAAGCGATGCCGATGCTCAAAAGAGCGCCGAGAATAATGACCTTTAACGACTGGAGAAGGGATTTTTTGTTCATGTGATTAATTATACTATTAATAATTTAACCAATAAATTCGCTAAAAGTGAAAAAGCTTAAAACTCTTCAAAGACCGGGGCGCCCGGCTTGCCGACGCAATTAGTAGTATCAAATTTACAATTGGTACATACCAAAATGCCGCCGCCAGCAAAACCTCGCGTTTCGCATGTTTCGTTGCCTACGCCACCCTCGCAGTCTTCGTCGAGATCAATGACGCCATCACCGCAAAAGCCGACCCCAGCGATTTGTCTGAAAACTCTGACCTCGGCGGAAACTTTGGTATTTAAAGTGGTATCACATTCTAGTGTAAAAAGACTAGACGGAGAGGCCACAGCCACACTGCTTTGAGATTGAATTCCATTGGTAGTCGATGGCGCTGTCTTTGCTCCTGTCCAACCACCAGTAGCAACACAAGGAGTATTTGCGATAAGCGAAGGATCGGAAGCTTGCCAGGTTAGGTTAGTTTCATATGGAGCAGGCACTGGCGAAGGAGAAGCGGTCAGAAATAAAGTAACCTGAGTAATTGGCTGGGTCGAGGCCAAAAACTGCAGCCAGCCGACAACCGTCGAACCCCAACCATAGCCCGTGATTGCTCCGGTGGCGGGATTAACACTGACGCTGGTTAATTCAACGCAGCCGTCCCAACAACCGGCATTAGTAGGATCGGTAGCAGGACAAGTGCTCGGCGAACCGGTGCCGGCAACAAAGCGCGCCCAGCCGGTGAGTTGAGTACCAGTAATTCTGGCGCCAACTCCGCCCGGACAACTCCCAACATCAGTCGCGTTAAAAGAAAGCCAGCCGATATTGGATGACCAGCCGTAGCCGGAAAGATCACCGCCTGGGGAAACCGCCACGCTATAAGTGCCGCCCGCGCCTGCAGTTGGATTAGTGCTGTTTAATGAGACCCAGCCAATATTGCTTGACCAAAGCCAGCCGCTAATCGACGTGGGGCCAGCGGCCTTGGCTTCTTCCTTAAAACCCCGTAAGCCAGTAATTAAAATCACCGCCAGAAAGACGAGAAAAATTGTGTTACGGATAAAGATTGGTTTCGTCATATTTATTGACTGAGAGAGTTAAGAATCGCTTCTTTTTCTTCATCGGAAAGCGCCGGCTCGTTTTGGCTTGCCTCGGACAACTGCTCTAAAATATCTGCCTTGTCTTCAGCGGAAAGCTCCGGTTGCAGAGCCGCTTGCTTCGCTAATTCTTCGAGGATCGCTTGCCTTTCGATTTCTTCTTGAGACGGTCGCTCTCTTTTAGACACGAAATAAATGCCGGCAAAGATAACAAGGGCAAGAAGGATAACGAGCCCGATGATTTTCCCAAATCGTTGGCTATTCATTTACCTTCATTTTACACTATATATATTGACTTATTGTGGATATCGGGTAAGATTACGTTAATCCAGTCCGTTCCCACGGACTTTTTTAATAAAAACCCTGATAAATTAGAAAACTTCTCACAATGAAGTTTTCTAATAAAATAAATATAATATGGACTTAAAAACAATCAAATCAGCCCTCGAACAGCTCGAGGAGGAACGAAAAATCCCGCGCGGGGAGCTTGTTGACGTTATCGAGCAAGCCCTCGCCGCCGCTTATAAAAAGGAGTACGGCAAGAAAGGTCAAATTGTGCGCACCCGCTTTGACGCGGATTCAGGTGAGGTCACCTTTGAACAAGTCAAAATAGTCGTTGATGAATCAACGGTGCGCATGGTCGCGGAAGGCGAAGAGATGAAGGAAGAAGAAGTTCCCCCGGAAGACACCCGGCCACGCTTTAATCCGGAACATCATATTCTTCTAAAAGACGCCAAAAAAATTAAAGGCGACGCAAAACTCGAAGACGAACTCGTTTTCCCGCTTGAAGCCAAAGAGGATTACGGCCGCATTGCCGCCCAAACCGCCAAACAAGTCATTATTCAAAAAATTCGTGAAGCGGAAAAAGGCGGAATTCTCTCGGAATTCAAAGGCAAAGAAGGAGAAATCATCTCCGGTTTTATCCAACGGGTAGAACGAGGAATTGTTTACATCGATCTCGCCCGCACTACTGCCATCATGCCTTACGAAGAACAGATTCCAGGCGAACGACTGGTGCGCGGTTCAAGAATTAAAGCGTTTCTTTACTCCGTCGAAGACACGCCGCGCGGCGTGACTATCCGCCTTTCCCGCAGTCATCCGAAATTTTTGGAAAAACTTTTCGAGATGGAGGTGCCCGAAATTGTCGCCAAAACCGTTGAAATAAAAGCCATTGCCAGAGAAGCTGGTAGCCGCTCTAAAATTGCCGTTGCTTCAACTGACCCTAATGTTGACCCGGTTGGTTCTTGCGTCGGTCAAAAAGGCGTCCGGGTTTCCGCGGTCATGTCGGAAATTTCCGGCGAGAAAATCGATATTATTCCTTGGTTCGCTGATCCGCAAAAATTCATTGCCGCCGCTCTCTTGCCGGCCAAAGTGCTTGAAATTCAAATTGATGAAGAAAGGAAAGAAGCCGCCATCGAGGTGGAGGCAGGCGAACTTAGTCTCGCTATTGGCAAGGGCGGCCAAAATGTCCGCCTCGCCGCCAAACTCACCGGTTATCGCATCGACATCCGCGGTGCCGAAGAAGAACCGCTCGAAGAATTGACGGAGACAAGCGAACAGGAAGAAACAGAAGGTATCAAAGAAGTGCCAGCCATAAAAGAAGAATTAGCTGAAGCCGACGAAAAAGCCGAATAGGGTTTTGTGGTTTCGTGATTTTAGATAATTATTATTAATTTTTAATAAAATATGTCAGCAATATTAATTGGTAGCAGTTTACTCGCAATCATCGTCGGTCTCTTGCTAACGCGACACATTTTGAATTTGCCGAAAGGCGATGAAAAAATGCAAGCAATCGCCCGCGCGATCCAAATCGGCGCGAAGGCCTATCTTAATCGCCAATACCGGACGATCATGCTTGTCGCGATTGTTATTTTTGCCGCCATCGGTTTTGCGCTTGATTGGCTGACGGCTCTCGCTTTTCTTGTCGGCGCGATTCTTTCAGGCATCACTGGCTATATCGGAATGAATGTTTCTGTCCGCGCCAATGTTCGAACCGCACAGGCCGCTAAATCAGGGCTCGCCAAGGCGTTCGCGGTGGCCGTCGAGGGCGGCGCTGTCACCGGCCTTCTTGTTGTCGGATTGGCGCTGCTTGGGGTAGCCGGTTTTTATCTTTTAACCGGTGATGTGAAATCACTAATCGGTCTTGCCTTCGGCGGTTCACTCATTTCTATTTTTGCCCGTCTTGGCGGCGGCATTTTTACCAAAGCGGCTGATGTCGGCGCCGATCTTGTCGGCAAAGTTGAAGCCGGTATTCCGGAAGACGATCCGCGTAATCCGGCCGTGATCGCTGATAACGTCGGCGATAATGTCGGCGATTGCGCCGGTATGGCGGCTGACCTTTTTGAAACTTACGCCGTTACCGCCATCGCCACGATGGTGCTTGGCTCGCTTGTTTTCCCGAGCATGCCCGAAGCAGTTATTTATCCGCTCGCTCTTGGCGCCGGCGCGATCGTCGCTTCTCTTCTTTCACTATTTTTCATTCGACTTGGTAAAAAGCAAAACATTATGGCCGCGCTTTACAAAGGCCTCGGTGCGGCGGGTCTTTTCTCGGCAATTCTTTTTTATCCCATCACAAAGTTTCTTCTCCCGGGCGAAAATGTCCTAAATATTTACTTTGCCGCGCTAATCGGTCTTCTGGTAACAGCGCTTCTCGTTATCATCACCGAATACTACACCTCGACCGCTTTCAAACCGGTGCGAGATATTGCTAAAGCAAGCCAATCCGGCCACGGCACCAATATTATCGCTGGCCTTGCCGTTTCGATGCGCTCCACCGCGCTCCCTATTATCGTTATCGTTGCTGGTATTCTTCTTTCTTTTGAATTCGCCGGTCTTTACGGTGTCGCCATTGCCGCGATGAGCATGCTCTCACTTGCCGGTATTATCGTCACCATCGATGCTTATGGCCCAATCACTGACAACGCTGGCGGCATTGCTGAAATGGCCGGCTTGCCAAAAGAAGTCCGCGATGTTACCGATCCGTTAGATGCTGTTGGAAATACAACCAAAGCAGTGACAAAAGGTTACGCTATTGGTTCAGCTGCTTTAGCGGCATTGGTTTTATTCGCTGATTACACTCATAGCCTCCCGGCGGATGTCCAGTTTTTAATCAATGATCCAAAAGTGTTGGCCGGACTTTTTATCGGCGGTCTTCTTCCGTATTTTTTCGGCGCAAAAGCTTTGGAAGCCGTCGGCCGAGCGGCGCAGTCGGTCGTCTTTGAAGTACGCCGGCAGTTTAAAGAAAAACCCGGCATTATGATTGGGAGCGAATTGCCAGATTACGGCAATACTGTCGATATCGTCACCCGCTCTGCAATTAAAGAAATGGTTTTGCCGGCTATGCTTCCGGTTCTTACTCCGATTGTTGTCGGTTTTGCCCTCGGTAAGGAGGCGCTCGGCGGACTTCTTGTCGGCTCGATTATTACCGGTATTTTTGTTGCCATTTCGATGACCTCGGGCGGCGGCGCATGGGATAATGCCAAGAAATACATTGAGTCAGGCAACTTCGGCGGCAAAGGGTCGGAGGCCCACAAAGCGGCTATCACCGGCGATACCGTCGGCGACCCTTACAAAGACACCGCCGGCCCGGCTATTAACCCAATGATCAAAATCTTAAATATCGTCGCTCTGCTCATTGTCGGCCTGTTAATATAGGATTGTAAGATAAAGGGGGCTCGCCCGTCTTTATAGATAAGTCGAATTTTATTAGTTTATTAATAATTATCAATATATTTTATGAAAAAGTATTTAAGTTTGTTAGTTATCGCCGGTCTGCTCTTCGCCGTCGCCCCTTCTTTTGCCAAAGCTGAAGGAGAACCGACCGATTCTTCCGGTTCCGGCTCAACGCTTGAAAACCGTCAAGCAAAAATCCGGGCAGAAATCGAGAAACGCGAAGCCGCTATCGCTGAAACAAAAGCGCAAGCGCAGGAAAAATTAGGAGAGTTTGAGACTCGCGTCTCGGAAAAGAAAGCCGAGTTTGAAACCAAGAAAACCGAGCGGGAAGCAAAGCTTTTGGCTCGAAAGCAAGAAATAATCAAAAAGCAAGTTGACCGGGTAGTAAAAAGACTTAGTGATTTTGTCAAAAGACTTAATGACTATTACGCCAGAGTTTCTGATCGAATCGCCAAACTTTCTGAAAAATATGATACGACTGAACTCGAAACTCTTCTCGGTACGGCCCGCGCGAAAATTGATGCCGCCGAAGCCGAAATTGGTTCTATCAGCACCGCTCTTGGCACAATCAGTATAACCGATCGCGATTCTTTCAAAGCCGCCGTCAAAGACATTCATTCAAGCGCAAACGAGGCTAAAGAATCTCTCAAAGATGCCCACAGCGCCTTGGTTGATGTCGTTAAAGCCTTAAAACCGGGTCAACTGAAAGAAAAAGTAAAAGCCGATGACGATGAAAATGGTGATGATGCGAATGATGAAGAAGACGGTGATGATGAAGCCGGAAACGAAAACGAAAATTCTCCCGAGTAAACCCCCCAAAAACCGCTTCCCAAAAGAAGCGGTTTTTGATATACTGACCATTATTTAATTAATTACAATTTATGCCAGAACAAAAAAAATCAAGTGGTGCTTTAATCGGCACAATCATTATTATCCTTATTCTCATTATTGGCGGCATTTACTTCTGGAAATCAAGCATTAAGGAAGCAATCACCGGAGAAGTAACGGAGGAAAATATTGAGACGGCGGGCGCGGAAGAGTTGGGAAATATCGATACCGATCTTAATGCTCTTCTCGAAGGATTGGAGGGACTTGATACTTTAGAGGAAACGCCACAGTAATATAAAGATATTCACTCTGCAAATTAGAAAAAGACCAGGCGCCTTTATCAGGAAAGCGTCCGGTCTTTTTTCTTTTTTTGACAAACGCCATAATTTCATTAGACTTTAAAGACAATGATAAAAGTTAATAAATTACCCAAATCAATCACGGAGCTCGAAGGCGAACTTGAGATAGCGGCCTTTGAAAAGTACCGCCCGCAAGCCCTTTCCGAATTCGCGGCAAATATCGAAGTACCGGGCTTCCGTAAAGGTCATGTTCCGAACGATCTCTTGGAAAAAAATATTTCCGCGGTAAAAGTTTTGGAAAAAATGGCAATTTTAGCTTTAGCCGAACTTTATCCAAAACTTCTAGCCGAAAATAAAATCGATGCTATTGGTAAACCCGAGATTATTATCACCAAACTTGCCCCCGGCAATCCTTTGGGTTTTAAAATCCGGACCGCCGTTTTGCCTTCCTGGCAACTGCCGGATTACCGAGCCATTGCCAAAAAAGAAGCTGTCCTTCTCGAAACAACCGTTACTGACGAGGAATTTAAAAATACGATTGAAACAACCCGCCAAATGCGAAAAAACGAAAACGGAGAACTGCCAATCTATAACGATGAATTCGTGAAATCGCTTGGCAAATTCGAAAACATTGCCGACTTTGAAAAAAAACTTCGGGAAAACATTAAATTAGAAAAGGAGATAAAGGCGCGGGATAAGCGACGACTCAAAATCATGAGGAATATTCTCGCTACTATCCCGATGGATCTGCCGCAAATTATCGTTGATTACGAACTTGAGAACCTTATCAATCAATTTAAACATAATATCGAGCATGGCGACTTTAAATTTGATGACTATCTCAAAAATGCCAAAACCGATTTAGCAACCCTACGGAAAAACTGGGAACCAGTCGCGATCGAGCGAGCAAAAACGGAAATAGTTATCAGTAAAATTTCCGAGGAGGAAAATCTTAAACCCACACCCGAAGAAATAGAAGAAAATCTATCTTTTTATGCCGGAACAATTAAAGACAAGGAAAATACCGGCGGCATCCGCAATTACATCTTAAACTCCTTAATTCGAGAAAAGGTTTTGAGTTTTCTTGAAAATTTGGCGAAATAAAAGCTAAGTGGTATAATTACGAAACCACATTTCTCGCGGAGTACGGATATTTTTCTGCTGAAAAATTCCTCGTGCTCGGCCCGTCGGCCTCGCAAGTCTCCGCTCGAAACATGGTTTCGTAATTAAATAAAATATATATGCTTATTCCAACAGTTATTGAAAAAAGTCAGTACGGCGAGCGGGCTTATGATATTTACAGCCGCTTGCTTGAAGAGCGCATTATTTTTCTTGGCGGGTCTATTGATGACCAAGTAGCCAACAGCGTTATTGCCCAAATGCTTTTTCTTCAATACAAAGATCCGAAGAAAGACATTTATCTTTATATCAATTCCCCGGGTGGCTCTATTACCGCAGGTATGGCTATTTATGACACCATGAAATACATAAAACCTGATGTGCAAACGATTTGCGTGGGCATGGCCGCTTCCATGGGCGCTTTTCTTCTCTCGGGCGGCGCGAAGGGAAAACGCTTTGCTTTGCCAAATTCAGAAATTATGATTCACCAGCCTCACGGCGGCATGGAAGGCCAAGCAGTTGATATTGAGATTCACGCTAAAAGAATCATCAAAACAAGAGACCAAATTAACCAGATTCTTTCAAAAAACACCGGCCAACCGCTCGCTAAGGTCCAAAAGGACGCCGATCGCGATTTCTTTATGAATGCCGAAGAGGCCAAGAAATATGGCCTTATTGACGACATCATCCAAAAAGCCAAAATAGGATAGAGGGCAAGATCCCATTCTAGCTTGCTTTTTTTGTTTGTGGTATCATGAAATCAATTAATATTAATAAATATTTAGATTATGGCGAAAATGACAAAATCACAAGTTATTAGCACTTTGGCCGAAAAGCTTGAAAAGTCGAAAAAGGAAGTTTCGACAATGATCGAAGCTCTTGTTGACTTGGCTTATCAGGAAACAAAGAAATCCGGCGAGTTCACTATTCCGGGTCTCGGCAAGCTTCAAAAGAAACACCGCGCCGCCCGCATGGGCCGCAACCCGGCTACCGGCGAACAAATTCAGATTAAAGCCAAAACCGTCGTGAAATTCCGGGTCGCCAAGGCCGCTAAAGACGCCATTCTTTAAATATCCCCTCTCTCTCAAAAAACTCCCGCCAGTCGGGAGTTTTCAAAAAGGAGACCCATGGCTTGCCATGAAAAATCCTTTCTGTTATGATGATGGTGTTTAACTTAAAAATAATTGAAACTATGAGAACTTACCTGGTGACTTCAAATCGAAAAACTTTGACCCCCAAATTTTCTTCAATTTTTTCACTAATTACCGATTAAACTTCGGTCTTTTTGGCACTTAGGTAACTTCTCGTAAAAAAGAGAAGTTTATGGACCCATTAATTATTGCAATCGGCGCCATTATTTTGGGCGGTATCGTCGGATACTATCTCCGGTATTTCTATGCCCTCTCCCAAAGAAAGGGCATCGAACTTGAAGTCAAGCAATTAATGCTTGGCGCAAAAGAAGACGCACAGCGCATCTTAGATGATGCCAAGAAAAAAGCCGAGGAAAAATCGGTGGAATTTCGCAATGAAGAAAGGAAAAAAGAAGCCAATTTAAAAGAAAAAGAGGAACGGCTTATAAAAAAGGAGGGGCTTCTTGACGGCCGACAAGCCGATATTGATAAAGAAGCAGAAAACCTCAAATTAAAAATCGAGGATGTCAAGAAAATCCGAGAAAAAGTCGAGGGTCTGGAAAAAGAAAAGATTGGCGCTATTGAAAAAGTGGCAAACCTTACTCGCGATGAAGCCAAGGAAGAGCTTATCCGCGATATTGAAAGAAAAGCCGAAGAAGACCTCTTGGTCCGTACTCAAAAACTCGAAACCGCTCTCGGTGAAAAGATTGATCGCCGCGCTAAAGAAATTCTGGCAAGCGCCGTCCAGCGGCTTGCTTCTTCCACCGCCCCAGAATTAATGACAACAACGGTTTCTATCCCGTCGGATGATATTAAAGGCAAGATTATCGGCAAAGAAGGCCGGAATATCCGGGCTTTTGAGCGGGTCGCCGGCGTTGAGCTTATTGTTGATGACACGCCCGGCTCGATCATTATCTCTTCTTTTGACCCAGTCCGCCGGCAAGTGGCAAGACTTGCGCTTGAAAACCTTATCCTTGACGGCCGGATTCAACCCGCCAAAATCGAGGAAATGGTAGCTAAAGCTAAAGACGAAATTAATCGGATTATTAAAGAAAAAGGCGAGCAAGCGGTTTATGAATGCGGCGTCTTTAATCTTGATCCCAGAATTATCGCAATTCTCGGCCGACTTTATTTCCGCACCAGTTATGGTCAAAATGTTTTGCAACATTCAATTGAAATGGCTCACATCGCCGGAATGCTCGCTTCAGAACTCGGCGCTGATCCTCTTATTGCCAAAGCCGGCGCCTTGGTCCACGACATTGGTAAAGCGCTTGATCATGAAGTCCCCGGCACGCATATTGAAATTGGCATGCGAATTTTGCAAAAATTCGGCGCCGACCCAAGGATTATTACCGCGATGAAAAGCCACCACGATGACTGGCCCCATGAAACACTTGAAGCGGTCATCGTGACTACCGCCGATACTATTTCCGGCGGCCGGCCGGGCGCCCGCAGTGATTCAGTTGAAAATTATCTAAAACGCCTGGCTGAACTTGAAGCAATTGCTAATTCGTTTACCGGGGTTGAAAAATCTTATGCCTTGCAAGCCGGTCGTGAAATCAGGATGTTTGTAACACCAGACAAAATTTCCGATCTTGAAGCCAAAAAACTCGCTCGCGATGTTGCCACGCGCATCGAACAAGAACTTAGATATCCGGGTGAAATAAAAGTCACCATCATCCGCGAAACGAGAGTTATCGAATACGCCCGCTAACCAAAATCTTTTCTTAAGACATTTCTTTGTTAGTCATAGTTGAAATAAATGACGGGGTTTGCTATAATCATCGAATATTCCGCGGTCGAATTAAAAATTAAAATTTTTTAAACATGGCAAATAAACAATCAATCGTTGACATGGTCCAAGGTAAACTTGGCGGCACGAAAACCCAAGCCGAAGAAATCGTTAATGGCCTTTTCGACATGATCGTAAACACGATCAAGGGCGGTGAAGAAGTTTCGATCGCCGGCTTTGGTGTCTTCTCGATCAAAGAAAGAGCCGCTCGCCAAGCAAGAAATCCAAAAACTGGAGAAACCGTCTCGGTGCCGGCTACCAAGGTGCCGAAATTCCGCGCCGCCAAAGCGCTCAAAGAAGCGGTTAAATAGATTTCCTCTTTATCATTCAAAAACCACTCAAGGATTTTCTTGGAGTGGTTTTTGTTTTGCCTTTGGCCTGTCTCACTGCGTTCGACATCGGCCAATGCCACTTCTCGGCACCGGGCAAAAAGCAAAGCAGTTGCATTTGCCTATCGCCTATCTCGCTTCGCTCGATAACGGCGATTGCCTACGGCACCGGGCAAAAAGCAAAGCAGTTTGTTTTTTGCGGGATGGGAGAATCGAACTCCCAACCTCAGTTTGGAAAACTGATATTTTACCATTAAACTAATCCCGCGCTTGCTTAATATTATACGAATTAAAAATTTTGTGTATACTTCTGATACAACGGGCTGTAGTATACCGGTAGTACGCACGCTTCGGGTGCGTGTAGACTGGGTTCGATTCCCAGCAGCCCGAAAATCGAAAGAGGATTAAAAAAATTTACGGGGTGTAGTATACCGGTAGTACGAGCCCATGGGGTGGGTTTAGACCGGGTTCGATTCCCGGCACCCCGATATTTACCCAAACAAAAAATCCCTTCTGTCTTACAACAGGGGGATTTTTTGTTTCACTATTTTGTGATTTATCGGTCACGGCCATAGCCGCCACCAGATCGAAATGGTCTCTCTTCCTTCGCACGGGCTTCGCTGACTGAAATGTTTCGGCCTTCAAGATCTTTGCCGTTTAACGTTTCAACAGCGCGAGCCGCGTCATCATCATTTGCCATTTCCACAAAACCGAAACCGCGGGAGCGGCCAGACATTTTGTCGGTAATAACATTAGCTGATTCAACTGTGCCAGCTGCCGAGAAAAAATCTTTCAAAGCATCTGAGTTGGTGCGGTAGGAAAGATTGCCAACGTATAGTTTTTTTGCCATTTGTTGTCTCTATCTTTCGTTCAATAAATGCAAGTCGACCTTCTTTGCCAACCTATCACTCATTAAACGAGCAGGGCGGACTAAAGATACTTACACGCAAAAGACTATACAGCAGTTTCACTAAAAAAGCAATTAGTGGAGCAAAAAATGGTGAAACCGCTTAAAGGCCGATGATTTCGACAAGTTTTTGCCCGACCTCGCTTTCCGCCGCCGCCGAATTTCGTGCCAGTGAAACTGGCACGCCGCACTGTAATTTTATCTACTGAACCATTCTTTCCAGTTTTTTGGCCAGCCAAGAAGTAACAGTAAGGCAAGTGGCGCGCCCCAGTTTGCCCAGCGCTCTACAAAGTCCCAAATTGGCTCCCCTACAATCGGACGCACAAGAGCGGTCCAAAATCCCCAGAACGCTGCCCACAAAACAACCGCGCGGATTGGACGCACTAAGACAATGAGCGCAACAAGCAAATCCAATAGACCAATGAGCGTCAGAAGGGTTGCCGCTGTGCCGATTTCTGCGCCCGTGAGCTGATGAATCCAATCAATCCATGCTTTCTTGCCTTGAAACGCAAAAACGCCATGGCCAGCAAACTCGCCGGCAACGGCAACACGCAGAATCCATGCAATTTTTTTAGAATTTTCCATATCGCTATTTTACCACTAATTGAGGATTAAAGGAAAAGAATGTTTAGCTTAAATCCTTTTTCCTCTCCTCAAATTCTTTCTTGTCAATTTCTCCTTTAGCGTATCGTTCTTTCAAGATTTCAAGTGGTTATTTTTCATGATCATGGTTGCCGCGAGATTGCGTCGTAAGCCATTTGATAAGCGCGACAATGCCCGCGATTATCAAAACCCACAGAGGAAATCATAAAAATCCAGCCGAATCCGCCCAAAGGCCCGAATCCAAAATTCATCATATTATTTGTTGAGTTATTACTACCAAAGGGAGACAACCACCCTCCCCACAGCATATTCATCATCGGCATCCAGCCGCCGCTTATGGCCGGAAACGCCGCAGAGGTATCGCCCCCGAAAAGACGCTTGCCCATGACGATATGAATCTGCTCCTCGCCGTCTTCACCGTGCGCTTGAATCATCATCGCATTCATGGCGGCGTGCGAATCTCCGGCCATTTGGGGCCCATAAAGTATTCTCCAAGCACTCCATACTGCTCATCGTTTAGATCGGGACAAGCGACTTCCTTTGCTTGAAGTTTATTCCAAAGCTTCTTGCCCTCTTGTTCTTCGCGGGCGGTATGGCCATCTGAAACTGTTGCGGTATCTCCCATCATTCCTTGAGCAAAAGAAAAGTTAGGGAGTAAGGCAAAACTGAAAACAAAAATAGAAATTGTGATAGAAAAGATTTTTTCATAAGCTAGTTCGCATTATTGATAATGTTTTGAATAATTTGATCAATTTCTTTCGGCCGCTCGCCTAAATCGGCCTGCGGGAAAAACTGCGGCAGAATAATCGGCCGCATGCCGGAAATAAAAGTTTGTCCGTCTTTGACATAGACATTTATCTTGCAGGGCAGGCAAAGGCCGAGTTTGATATCTTTATTCAAAAACTCGTTGGCAAACTTTGCGTTACAAAACTCAATAATCTTAAATTTCTCTCGTTCAAACCCCTTCTCGGATAAAGTCTTTTGCACATCATGAACATACAAAACCCGCATACCGGCTTTGGCAATTTCGTCTTGCACGCCCCGAACCGCCGCGTCAAAAGTTTTTGTTGTAGTTGTGGTGTAATCGAATTCCATAATTTTAAAATTTTTTTATCAACACAACTCAACTCGTCTTTTTATTGATTAATCCCCCCATTTATTTCTCCAATAAGCTGGGGGCCTTCATAAATCATCCCGGTTATTAATTGAACCAAATCCGCTCCCGCGTTAAGCCTTTCTCGCGCATCGTCTGCCGAGAAAATGCCACCACAACCGACAATCACCACACTATTACCAAAGACATCCCTGGTGTGTTTAATGAGTCTTTCCGAATTTTTGGCTGTCGGTTTGCCGCTGAAATTGCCGTTTACGTTTTTAAATCTGGCAATTTCTTTCTTGTTAAACGTCTGATTGTTTCTGTCTTTGACGAGATTAGAAAAAATAAAACCACAAATGCCATTCTCTAAGGCCGAGCGTACCAACGTATCGCTTTCGTCAAAATCGATCTCGTTCGGCATTTTTACGAATATCGGTTGTGTTATGCCGCAAGAAGCCACAGCCTGGACAAGCTCCTTAAAATTTCTCGGATTAGAAAAAGATTCTGCCATCGCCGCGTTAGGACAGCTTATGTTCAGTTCAAAGTATTTGACATAGGGTTTATCTTTAAATATGCGAAAGGTCTCCAGATAGTCGTCTACGGCTTTGTTGATAGTGTTGACATTCGGAACATTGGAACTCCCCACGCTTATACCAATCAAATGTCCCTCTATTTTTTTCTCATCTAAACGCCCGGCAATAGCTTCTGCTCCATCGGATTTAAAACCCTTGTTTACCAAAAGCGATTTTGATTGTGGAAGTCGCGCAAGACGCGGCGGCTTGTTCCCCTCATATTTTTGCGCCGTTACTGTTCCCACTGTATTAAAACCAAACCCAATATGCTTCATAACTTTTGCCAAATGTCCATTATAATCAAAACCGGCTGCCAGACCAACAGGGTTTTCAAATTCCAAGCCCAAAATATTCTTTTTGATAGTTTTCTTTCCGCGCGACAACAAAAAATCCAGCAGCCATTTCTGATTCTCTAGACCCTCACCGATTTGCGTTATCATATTATGAACAAACTCGGCATCCAATTGGAAAAGGATGGGCTTTATGAGATTTCTATACAAAATACCGACCGCTTTATTGATCATATTCAATTTAAAATGTTAAAACTTTATCGCTTTCCTTAACAAGGTTTGCCAAATCGCTCATGTGCCCCTCAACAATTCCATCAATCAGTTTTTCTTTGCTAATGCCGCAAACTTTGAGACAAGCAGAGCAGGCAATAAAAGAAACATCTTTTGCGAGCAAACTCTTTCCCCTGAAAATTTGAAATGTCTTGATTGGTCGGGCTGCTGGGATTCGAACCCAGACTAAATCCTCCCAAAGGACTCGTGCTAGCCGTTACACTACAGCCCGTTTTCAATCAATACTCGTCAATCTTAACATAAAAAGATAAAAATTAAGCCCGACTTTTTACAGTCGGGCTTTGATGTTTTTTTCACAACTTTAGAAATCAAGTTCATCTTCCTCAAAGGCGCAGAGGTATCTTTGTCCTCCATCTGTCATAATAATTCCCTTCTCATTGCCAGAATCGGTTTCGTCAATTCTTTTGTTGTTGATTGTGTCAAAGTGGCGCGGCAGTTTTTTCGGAGCGTTTGTGATACTCAGAAGTTTTAAATCTTCACTAACAAGTTCTTGAGTCGGCTCGTCAAAAAAAGTTCTGGTTTTGGGTGATGTGATTTCAGTCATAAAAATGAAGTTAAGGGTTTGTGTTTGATTTAAAGGGCATAAAAACGATGCTAAATTTATTAATACCACTTTTACCATGTTTTGTCAAGGGCTTCGATTTTTATCAAGACTTTCGTTTCTTTCGCTCGCTTGAAAAAAACCGCCCTTGATTAGAGAGCGGTTTTGCCTGAATTTCTCTTCAGGTAAGGTAACCTTTGCAGAAAAGAACTGCGCAAATGACGATAAAATGAATATCCCAGGAAACAAGACGTTCGACTTGCCAAGCCCAGCCGTTGGTTAAACCGCCAGTGAAAGCAATATCGGAGAGCGGCCAGAGCGGTTGCGGATTCGTTTCCCTGTTTTCATACTTATGCGTTGGTAAGTCATACAATTGGTGGATCAAAAGACCCAAACTGAAAAATAAATTACCAAGCAGAAACATTTCAATGAAGCCAATCAAAAAAAGAAAAAGAAAACTGTGCATGGTTTTGTAGATCTTGTACCAGCCAATTCGTGGAGCATGATCGTTCCAATCATGTTCATTCAGTTCCATTTTCCGCACGCTCTTCATTGTTATTTTGCCTATTGCTTTCCAGATAAAAGGTACGGGGATGTCAGCAACTACAGAACCGACAACAACTAATCCTTTTTGAATGTAGTTTTTTACCGGATCAGGGTCGTCCGGTAAAGCAATAGCAATTGCTATCCCCGATAAAAAGTGCGAGCCACAATCCATTGGTTTTTGGTTTTAGTTTATGTTTAGGAATTTAAGCCGTTTTCAGTATACTAGAAAAATCATGATCTGTCCAGTCAGCCACTTTTTTGATTAATTAATCTGATAAAAAAACCCCATGTTGTTTAAACAACATGGGGGCAACTGTCATACATCTTATTGATCCGTTTGCGTCGACCAAAGAGACGGCACTGTCGTTCGCACCCCTTTGCCCGTTACTCGGCTTGGGGGCGGTCTCACTGTCGGTACTCTTCCCTATCCCGGAGACATCGGATTTTGGGAAGGGATTACTGTCTCATCACTGGGCGATTGTAAATTTCTAGTTCTTTTTTCTTCTTTCTCTTGCTTCTGATTCCTCAGATGGTCTATTCAAGATTAAAAACAGAGCAGCAAGAGAAATAAACATAGCAGTTACTGGAGGATTACCGGCGACACTAGCTATTAACCCCGATAAGGAAAACAGAATAGGTACTACTATCCTTAAATCCCATTCGTAATGAGCTACAAAATAGGCGGAGGTGAGAGCAGAGGTGATAAAGAGGCCGAGTATACTCCCTACAAGGAGGTTTTCAGCATTTTCCTCTGAGCCGCGAATTTCGTAATCAAGATACGCCCATTGATATGAATCAGAATTCAGTACTGATGACCAAATCAATGAAGAAATTAGACAGGCGATAGATAAACCGCCAAGAATAAAAGTTGCTATTTTAAGTTTTTTCATTGTAAAGAACTTTAGGGTTGATGTTTCAGGAACCAGGTTTAACTTTAGTTTAATTGTAATTGATTTCTAGATTTCCAAAAGACTCAGCTTGTTTAATTAAATAGGAGTAATTTAACTGCCTAAATAATACCATAATAGAGACGGATTTGTCAAGTCCACTCAAACCGTAATATTCTCAATCAGTGTCACTTGCCCTACCTTTTTTGACAAATTTAGTTTCACCACGGCGATATCAATTTGCCACGGTAAATCAAGGTTTTTTTCAGCTAGATAACCCTCAACAGTTCTAAATAAACGCTTTAATTTCCAAGGATGGACGTTCTCCTCCGGCCTGTATGTTTCATATGAAACCTTGTTTTTGGTTTCATGTGGAACACCCTGTGACTTACTGGCCTGATTAGCAACGGTTTCATGTGTAACCTTATTAGATGTTTCATATGAAACACCGGCTTTTACTTCAATAAAATGCAAAACACCGCCCTTTTTGGCGACAACATCAATTTCACCCCATTTTTTTGTATAGTTTCTTTCCAAAATGGAAAAACCGTTTTTCATAAGAAATCGGCAGGCGAGATCCTCACCGATTTCCCCTATTTTTTGGGCTTTTGAACTAAATTTCTTCACGTTAGCAACATGCTTTTCCCCGTTTCAAATTTATTGAGAAATCCTGGTCCTGTAAAAAGACGGGGGTAACCGTTTTAAAGGACATCTTAACGGACATGGACAAGATTTTTTTGTGCGGCCAGGGAGAATCGAACTCCCACCTGCTCGTTGGCAACGAGCCGTCCTACCACTAAACCATGGCCGCAGAATTATTTAAATTGTTTTAAGATATACTCCGGTAAAATTTGCATCCATGTTAACATTTTTTCCTTGAGAAATCTACCATGGAAAATAAAAAGGATGCCTGACATCGTATCCCCCGGCAGGAATCGAACCCATATCACGGGATCCGGAATCCCGTATTCTATCCATTGAACTACGAGGGAAGCAAGGCATTTGCATTATACAGCCAGTTTCAAAAGTGTTTTAGCAGAAATTTCTGACTGAAACTAATCGATGACAACTTGAACGCCGAAGGTTGATCTTACAAGGGGAATTGGAGTAATTACTTCGAAACTTTGTTGTGTTTCGAAGTAAGCCAAGATATAATTAGATTAATGAAAAGGTGCACCAGCTGCAAAAAAAGAAAGCTGATTAGTAATTTTAATTTCAAAATCAAAGCCTTGGGATTGCGCCATTACCAATGTAAAGACTGTACTAGACTGTTTGTGAAGAATCACTACAATAAGAACAAGGGGTACTATCTGGAAAAAACACGGAAACGAAACAAAGAATTAAGGTTAGAAATACTAAAATATATCCGTCAATATTTATTACGGAACCCATGCGTAGATTGTGGTGAATCAGATATTACGGTTCTTGAATTTGATCATAAAGGTGAAGTCCCAAAATTTAAAGCTGTTTCCAGTTTAGCAAGATCTCGTTATCCGCTGGCAAAAATCAAAGAAGAAATCAATAAATGTGAGGTGCGATGCGCTAATTGTCATAGAAGAAAAACAGCAAAAGAATTTAGATGGTTTAAAAACAATAATGCCCTTGTAGCTTAAAGGATAAAGTACTGGTCTTCGAAACCAGTGATGGGGGTTCGATTCCCTCCAGGGGCAAAAATATAAAAATGCAAAACAAAATTCCTCTTGAGGTTTCACATGTAACCGAATCCTTAGAAAAGGCCGGATTTAAGGCCTTTTTGGTTGGCGGTTGTGTGCGTGATCTCATTATTGGGAAAAAACCAAAGGACTGGGATATTACTACAAATGGGAAACCGGAACAAATCGAAAAACTTTTTCCAAAAACAGTTTATGAAAACAAATTTGGCACTGTCGCCGTAATTACTGAGTCCTTAGATGAAACACTGAAAGTAGTTGAAGTGACTCCATTTCGTCTTGAAGCAAAATACAGCGACTTTCGACACCCTGATTCAGTTACTTTTGCTGATAAACTTGAAGACGATTTGGCTCGACGTGATTTTACCGTTAACGCAATAGCCATTGGAACAGGAGGGGAAGTGGTTGACCCTCATGATGGCCAAAAAGACTTGAAAAATAAGGTTATTCGGGCGGTTGGCAACCCTCTCGAGCGTTTCCATGAAGATGCCCTCCGGATGCTCCGAGCGATTCGCTTGGCTGGGGAACTTGGTTTCGAAATTGAAAAAGAAACTCAGGAAGCAATCAAAAAAACCGCGAAATTTCTTGCTGAAATTTCTGCTGAAAGAATTCGTGATGAATTTGTTAAAATTGTCATGAGTCAAAGCCCAATGAAAGGAATTCTTCTTTTGGAAGAAACCGGGCTACTTGAATTTGTTATTCCCGAATTGCGAGAGGGGATTGGAACAAAGCAAAACAAAGACCATATTTACGATGTTTGGGAACACAGTCTCCGTGCGGCCGAACACGGCGCCAAAAAGGGCTGGCCGCTCGAGACAAGATTAGCGGCCCTTTTCCACGACATTGCCAAGCCCCGAACCCGGGAATACGTCCAAGAAAAGAAAGATTTCACTTTCTACGGTCATGATGTCGTGGGTGCGAAAATGACCCAAAAAATCCTGGAACGCTTGCGATTTTCCCGCAAAGAAACGGAAATTGTCAGCAAACTCGTCCGATATCACATGTTTTTTTCCGATGTCGAAAAAATTACCTTATCGGCTGTCAGACGGTTACTTGTCAAAGTAGGGAAGGAAAATATTTGGATATTGATGAATGTAAGAAATTGCGATCGGATCGGCATGGGCCGGCCGAAAGAATCGCCTTATCGCTTGCGAAAATACGAATCAATGATCGAAGAGGTGATGCGTGATCCAATTTCCGTGGGGATGTTAAAGATTAACGGCGGCCGGATTATTGAGATAACGGGAGAGAAACCGGGACCGCGAATAGGTTTTATTTTGCACGCCCTTCTTGAAGAAGTCTTAGAAGACCCTAGTTTAAATACGGAAGGGTATTTGGAAAAAAGAGCTGGTGAACTTGCGGCGCTTTCGCTAAAAGATTTGGAAGAATTAGGAAAAGCCGGAAAGGAAAAGAGGGAGGAACTCGAAGAACGCGAGCTTGGCGAGATCCGCAAAAAATACGGGGTAAGATAATTATTCTTGCAATTCGATTCAAAACGGCTATAATGGTGGGCTCGTTCTTTAAATCATCAACATTCAATCTTTAACACCTATCTCCAGATGAAAAATCTCTATGTTTTGCTGACCTTTTGGGCCGTAATTTTTGGTATTATTGTTTTCAATCAAATTTACAAAGATTGGCCAATCGCTTTTGGATTGACATTACTCTGTGTAACTAGTATCTGGTGTGTTATTTTAATTTCCAGAAAAATTTTGTGCCTGGATACCTGGGATGGCTCGATTGGTAAAACTGTTCCGCCTGCAACACAAATTTTCTTTGAAAAGGTTCCGCCCGCCGTCCAAAAAGAACTTTTAAATTTCGAAGAAAAAAGAAAATTAGAAGATCAAATGGAAAGTGAAACCGGGGTTCCCATAAAAACCCATAACGAGATCCATGATGGATACACCCATGCGGACAGTTATCGTTGATGACAGTGATATTGTTCAAATTTTACCCCTTGGCTTGCCAAGGGGTTTTTTAATTCTTTTTGCCGTGGAATTTTTTATGGATTTCCTTGAGTTGGCGATCGGTAACGTGGGTGTAAATTTGAGTAGTAGTAACACTCGCATGACCAAGCATTACCTGAACGCTTCGGATATCGGCGCCGTTTTGGAGAAGATCCGTCGCAAAGCAGTGCCGGATCACATGCGGCGTCACTTTTTTTGAAATGCCCGCCTTAATCGCGTAGTGTTTGACGATCCGCTCAATCGAACGGCGGGCCAGTCCTTCTTTTTCTTTGCTTGCCTTTTCCGTTCCGACTTTCACAAAAAGAGCATCGTCGAAATCCTTCCTTTTTTTAAGATATTCACTGACGGTCTTTTTCGCTTCAGGTGAAAGAAAGACAACTCGCACTTTGCCGCCTTTGCCGCGGATTGAGAACTCATCGGTGGAAAAATCCAGATCGCGCGTGAGTGAGCAAAGCTCCGAAACCCGGAGGCCAGTGGAAAAAAGAAGCTCCAAAATTGCCCGGTCGCGAAGAGATTTCAAATCATCGCCATCCGGGGCAGCGAGGAGCCGAGAAAGCTCTTGCGGGGAAACGAGGTCAAGGGAGCGCTCCGGGACTTTGGCGAGATCAATCCGTTCGGCGGAAAGAGAGGCAACGCCGCGGCGGGCGAGATATTTAAGAAACGCCCGAAGGCCGATGAGATAATAATTTTGGGTTTTTTTCTTCAAGGTTTCGCCAGTCGCGCGGTTATTGCCAGCTGATTGGCGATTAAGTGCGAGACGGAACTCACGCACCACCTCGTCGGTGATTTCTTTTGGGTCTTTTATTTTCGAAAACTCAAGAAAGCGCGAAAGATAGCGATCGTAGTTTTCAAGGGTCTTTAGGCTTTGACCCTTTTCGATTTCCAAATGCTCTAAAAATTCTCTTTTTAATTTTTTAAGCGTCATGATCTAATTCTAAAGTATCCGCCAATGTCGCACAACATCCTGCGACACCGAGTATCGGATTTTTGCAATTTTTGGGATTTTTTGTTACAATTCGAGTTCATGTTAGCTAAAAAGAAAAAACAGGATGTCATAAAAAAGGCCCAAACCCATGCTAAAGACACGGGTAGCCCCGAAGTCCAAGCGGGCGTTTTAACAGCGCGAATTGAAGAATTAACCAAGCATTTGAAAAAACACAAAAAGGATTTCCATTCCCGAAAAGGGCTTCTTAAAATGGTCGCCAGCCGCCGCAAACTCTTGAAGAATCTTGAAAAAGTTGACGTCAGGCGCCATAAGGCGCTTGTCAAGAAACTCGGCCTTTAATCTATGGCTATTATCAAACATAAAGAACAGCGAGTCGGGGTCTTCATCGACACCCAGAATCTTTACCACAGCGCCAAAAACCTTTATAAAAGAAAGGTTAATTTTGGCGCCATTTTAAAAGATGCCCTCGCTGGCCGCAAACTCGTTCGGGCCACGGCTTACGTCATCACAACTGAAAGTGGAGAAGAAAAAGCTTTTTTTGAAGCGCTGGAAAAACTTGGCATTGAAGCGAAAACAAAGGATCTTCAGATTTTTGCCGGCGGGGCTAAAAAAGCCGATTGGGACGTAGGGCTCGCGATTGACGCAATTAAGATGGTGCCGAGGCTTGATGTGATTGTCCTCGTGTCTGGTGACGGTGATTTTGTTCCCCTTGTTGAATATTTGAAGGGCGCTTACCTTGCCCAAGTCGAAGCGATGACATTCGGCCGCAGCGCTTCCGCCAAATTAAAAGAGGCGGTTGATGAATTCACTGATCTTGATAAAAATCCCCGCAAATACTTGATTGGATATAAATAAACTGCTAATATAGCTTAGTTATAAGTAATTTGTTAGTCTTCGGACAGGTAGAATTGCAAAGATTTTTGCAACTCTAAAGTCTGAAGATTAACATCCTGCTTGGCAACTTGATTGCCGGCAAAAATTTAGTATGAAAACAAAAGAATATTCTTTGGAAGTGGGCGGCCGCAAGGTGACCGCCACCTTCTCCGACCTCGCCGATCAGGCGCATGGTTCGGTCTTATTAAAATATGGCGAAACCGTTGTTTTAGCGACGGCTTGTATGTCCAAAGAAAGAGAAGTGGGCCGGGGCTTTTTCAATTTGACGGTTGACTACGTTGAGCGCTTTTATGCCGCCGGCGAGATTTTAGGTAGCCGTTTTATGCGCCGCGAAGGAAGACCAAGCGACGACGCGGTTTTGGCCTCCCGAATTATTGACCGGACGATTCGCCCGCTTTTTAACCGCCATTTCAAACACGCGGTGCAAGTGATTGTGACCGTCCTTTCGGTCGGCGATGCCGATCCGGCCGTTCTTGCCATCAACGCCGCTTCGCTCGCGCTTGCCACATCGCAAATCCCTTGGGGCGGCCCGGTCGGGGCAGTGCAGATAACTAAAACGCTGACAAGCGAGATCAAAATTAATCTGCCGCAAAAAAGAGAAATTCCACCCGATGACGTAAAAGTCAAATACAACTTGATCACTTGCGGCAAAGAAAATAAAATAACGATGATCGAGGCTTCAGCCACGGAAGCAAAAGAAGAGGAAATCGAAGAAGGTCTCCAAACCGCTCTTCTCGAAATTAGCAAACTGGAAAATTGGCAGAAGAAAATAACTGCGGAAATCGGTGTTGCCAAACACCCAGTAGAAAAAATTGAATTGCCGCCAGTAAGCAAAGAGCTTTACGATAAACACATTGCTCCGCGCCTTGCCGCGGCTGTTTTTTCCGGCGCCGGTAAAAAGGAGCTTGCCGCCCTCCATTCCGAATGGAACGAGATGGTAAAAAAAACCCATCCGGACCGCGTCGATTTCGCGACCGAAGATGATCACTTCGACGAGGCGGTCAATGCTGTTTTACATGAAAAAGCGGTAAAAGAAGGAAAGCGGCCGGATGGCCGAGCTATGACCGAGCTCCGCTCTCTTTTTGCCAAAGCCGGCGGATTTTCCGAAATCACTCATGGTGTCGGAATTTTTTACCGCGGCGGCACGCACGTTCTTTCCGTCCTGACGCTTGCCGGCCCTGAAGGCGCCCATATTATTGAAGGCATGGAAACAAAAGCCAAGAAACGCTTCATGCATCATTATAATTTCCCGCCTTATTCCGTCGGCGAACTCGGCCGAGGAACTTTCGTTGGCCGTCGAGAAATAGGCCACGGCGCGCTCGCCGAAAAATCTTTTTACGCCGTCCTGCCCGATCAAATTAAATTTCCTTACACTATTCGGGTCGTTTCGGAAGCGCTCGCGTCAAACGGTTCATCTTCGATGGGCTCGGTTTGCGGCACAACTCTTGCTCTTATGGACGGCGGCGTACCAATCACTCGACCAGTTGTCGGTATCGCAATGGGTCTCATGTATGAAAACGAAAAAAATTACAAAGTGCTGACCGACATCCAAGGACCGGAGGATCATCACGGCGACATGGATTTCAAAATCGCCGCGACAGAGGTCGGCGTGACGGCGCTCCAGCTTGATATCAAACTCGACGGCGTTTCAGTGCCAATTTTGATCGAAGCTCTGAAGCAATCCCGCGCCGCTCACGGAGAAATTCTTAAAGTCATCACGGCCACAATCGCGGCGCCTCGGCCGGAACTCGCCAAAACCGCGCCTCGGGTTCTTTCCACCAAAATCAATAAAGATATGATTGGTATGGTCATCGGCTCCGGCGGCAAAACAATTAACGCCATCCGTGATGAAACTGGCGCGGAAATCACCATTGAAGAAGACGGCACGATTTTTGTTTCCGGGAAAAACGGTGGCGCCGAGCGAGCGCTCCAAATTATTGAGGAAATGACCCATGAATATAAAATCGGGGAAAAAGTCATCGGCGAAGTTGTTAACATCACAGATTTCGGAGCTTTTGTAAAATTAAACCAAGCCACAGAGGGCTTGGTGCATATTTCAGAAATCGCTCCTTTTCGAGTCGGCAGTGTCGGGAGTGTCCTCAAAGTAGGCGACAAAGTGCCTGTTATTGTTATTCCGGGTGAACCGGGGAAAGTTAAGCTCTCCATTAAACAAGTCGACCCGACTTTTATAAAAGAAACCGATGAATCAAAACAACAACCAAAACAAGGAGGTTTTGCCAAAAGGCCCGAACGCAGGGGGCGCTGGTAAAATCCTTCACACTTATGCTTCGGATTTAGCCGAGACAATGAAAGAATCGGGCAGCCGAGGAGCTTTTGTCAAAGAAGCCATTACCGAGTCTCGCGAAAGAGAAAAAATAGCCGAGGAGAAATTTCCTTATTCGCCGAAAAATATTGCCTTTACTATCGGCGGTATTGTTTTACTTATCGCCGGCATTATTGGCATTGTCTTGTCTTTTCGAAAACCCGTCTCGCCGCCACCGCCACCGACTATTTTGCCAATCATAATAAGCGACAATAAAATAATTCTCCCGATTATCGACTTTGATCGAGAAAAAGTTATCGCTGCCCTTATCAAAGAAAAAGGGAAGCAGCTCGGGAGCGGCGCGATCGAAACATTTACTTTGACAAAAAATGGCGGGCTGATTAATAAGAGAGATTTTTTCTCCCTCTTTGCGCCAAACGCGCCCCGCCTCGCGGCTTTTACCAGTGATTATCTGCTTGGCCAATATGGCGATACGCCAAACAAATTTTTTATTTTACTAAAAACAGATCAGTCTTATGATTTCCGCCTTGCTTTGCAATCCTGGGAGGAAAAGATGACGGATGATCTTTATCCGCTTTTTGGCATCACGCCGACCTTGCCGCTTCTCCAACTTCGTTTTACTGACGATTTTATCTTAAACCATCCGGCCCGCGTCGTAAAAACAAACGAGGAGTTGGTCCTTGGTTATTTGTATTTGGATGACGGAACAATTGCTGTCGCCAATGATTTGGCCGTTTTTACGGAACTTGACCAGCGGTTCTTCCAGCAGAAAATCAGAAAATGAGAGCGAAGGAACATATCTCGCAAGGCACGGATAATTTTCTATGGTAATATGGATTTATGGATTTAAAAGAAATCAAAAACAAATTAGTGGCCGAGAAAAAATTAGTTGAGGAGGAATTAGCCAGTCTTGGTATTTTTGACAAAGAAAAAAAAGACTGGGGAGCGCAAAGCGTGCCGGCGGAAACCGCCGACCGAGCTGACGACAACACGGCCGCTGATTATTCAGAGGAGTACGCGGAAAAAGTAGCCACCGTCGAAATTCTTGAGTTTCGTTTAAAGGACATTAATGACGCTCTCAAAAGACTGGCCAATGACAATTACGGCAAATGTTTTGTTTGCGGCGAGTCAATCGAAGAAAAACGCCTCCTGGCCAATCCGGCCGCCAAAACCTGCATTAAACATAAAGAAGAACTCAAACCGGAGCACATCACTAATCCGTAAATCCTTTCCCAAAAATGTTTTGGAATAATTGGTTTATAATAAAGATATGTCATTCGCGAGAGTCTCCGCTGCCCAGCCCTATTTAACGGAAGGCCGCCTCGTCACCGTTGAGGTGGATATTTTTCGCAATTCCCTCCACAACTTTTCGATTGTTGGCTTGCCGGAAAGGGCGGTCGACGAAGCAAAGTACCGGGTTTCATCGGCAATCAAAAATTCCGGACTGCCTTCGCCCAAAAGCAAAAACCAAAAAACTGTTGTTTCTCTTTCGCCAGCTGATCTGAAAAAAGAAGGATCATATTTCGATTTGGCGATTTCTCTCGCGTATCTCTTGGCCGACGAGAGTTTGAAGTTCGATCCCAAAGACAAACTATTTCTTGGCGAGCTTAGTTTAAATGGCGATCTGCAATCGATTAAGGGCATCCTGCCGCTTGTGATGCTAGCTAAAACAAGGGGCTTTACGGAAGTTTTTGTGCCGGCATCGAACGGCCAGGAAGCGGCGCTGGTAAAAGATATTAAAATTTTTGCTTGTCAAAAATTAAGTGAAGTTATCGAACATTTCAGCGGTGAAAAAGCGCTTCTGCCTCTGCCGCCAACTGAAATTAGCTTTGAAAAAGAAAAACCAGACTTTGATTTTTCCGACATTCGCGGCCAAGAAACGGCCAAGCGGGGTCTCGCTCTGGCGGCGGCCGGCGGCCACAATATGCTCCTGGTCGGCCCGCCGGGCACCGGCAAAACTCTGCTTGCCCGAGCTTTTTCCGGCATCCTCCCGCCGCTTGATTTTGAGAGCACGCTTGAGGTGACGGGCATCCACTCGGTGGCCGGCGTTTTAAAAAACAATTTGATCACCCGGCCACCAATCCGCGCGCCACACCACCGCGCGAGCGCGGTATCGCTTATCGGTGGCGGGGTCGTGCCGAAACCCGGCGAAATCACTCTTGCTCATCGCGGCGTACTTTTCTTGGACGAATTTCCGGAATTTAGTCGCGATGTTTTGGAAGCCCTCCGGGAGCCGCTCGAGGAAAAGAAGATTTCGGTCTCAAGAGCCAATGGTCGCGCTGTTTTCCCGGCCAATTTTATTTTAATCGCCGCAATGAACCCTTGTCCTTGCGGCTTTTTCGGCACTGCAAAAAATTGTGTTTGCGCGCCAATGGATCTCGTTCGCTATCAGAAGAAAGTTTCGGGGCCAATTCTTGACCGGATTGATCTTGTCATCAATGTTGAAAATATTGATCATGAAAAGCTGGCGGGGGAAAAGCAAAGAGACGAAACTCTGCCGGAAAAAATAAAAGCCGCGAGGGAGAAGCAGCGGGAGCGTTTCCGTAAACTCAATTTGGATTCTTTAAAAACAAACAGCGACATCACCGCCAAGGAAATTGATTCGGTAATTGAATTATCAAAAGGAGTCCGCGGCCTTCTAAATGAAAGTGCTCGCAAATTCGATCTGTCGCCGCGCAGTTATCACCGCGTCCTGAAGCTGACTCGCACTATTGCTGATTTTGAAGGAAGTGAAAATATCAGCGAATCGCATCTTCTTGAAGCGCTTCAATATCGGCCGAAATACAACTTTTTATGATATATTAAGAAATATATCAATCACTTATGGATAAATCGCAACCAGAAAATTTGGAGACCGAAAGACTTGAAATTGCTAAAAAATACAAAGTAGCCGACCCGAATTTGCTTCTGAAAAAAGAAGGTCGCTGGTACTTTAAAGAATTGCCGGTTGAAGATTGGGATCGGCTCTACAGCAAGGATGAAAAGGAGGAGTACTGGAAAAGATAACTAAAAAACACCTTCTTCTGAAGGTGTTTTAATAAAGTTCCGAGAGAATCGGCCGGGCGGCGGCACCGCGGATTTCGAAGTGAAGGTGAGGCCCGGTAGAACGGCCGGTGGAGCCAGTAAGACCAATTGTCTGGCCTTGATCAACTCGCTCACCGACGCCGACAATCGCTTTGGAAAGGTGGGCGTAGAGGGTTTGGGTCCCGTTGTCGTGAGCAATAATAATCATTTTGCCGTAACCGCCATTCCAGCCGGCGTCTTTCGAACGAATCACTTTTCCGGCGGCGGCCGCAAGAAGAGGGGTGCCGGTCGAGGCGGCAATATCGATGCCGTTATACGGGCCGTGAAAACCTTGGGATTTTCGCCATTTTGAATTCGGGCCAACTGGCCGAATATAATAGCTTGCGGCCACTGATTTGAGGGGGTTTTTGTTTTTAACGATTGGTTTTTTGGAGGTGACTGATTTGACTTCGCCGTCCGGAATGATAAGGAATTCTCCGGGGATCAATTTTTCCTCAAGACCAAGACCGTTGAAACGGCGGATTTCAGAAACATCGCCATCGAATTTCTTGGCGATACTCTCAAGGGTGTCGCCTTTTTTAATTTCATATTGAACGCCAGTGATTGGCAAAATAATCAGGGTGTCGCCGACTTTGAGCTTGCTGCTATCGAGATCATTCGCCCAAATAATGGTATTTGTGGAAACATCATACATTTTGGCGATCGCCGCCAGCGTGTCGCCTTCGCGGACAACATAAAGACTGATTTGTCCGTCGGAAAAATCTTCTTCGCCAAGATCGGCGGCCGTACCCATTGGCCCGATGACAGGCACCAAAGAGCCGTCGGTTTCAACGGCCAAAGTGTTGTCGCTTGTTTCGCCTGCGATCGGAGAAGAAAAACCTTCAAGAATCGGCAAGGTTTGGGTATTTGGCTTATTAAGCCCGTCGTCAGTTTGGGCCTCGGCTTGCTTGGCAAAAGACAAAAAGCCGGCTTCCGCTCGGTGGACGGGTAAAATAAGGAAAAGAAATAGAGGCGCGAGTATTGAAAACGCCAAAAATAAAGGTTTTTCTGGGGCCTGTTTTGAGGTAGGCCCTCGTTTTGTTTTGAGTAAAATAAGCCTAATTTGATTTCGTTTGGTCTCTGTTTTTCGGCAAAAAGTGCCTTTTAGAGGGGAACCAAACGAAGTTACGGATTTGCTGTCAATCCGGAAAAGCCAGTATTTCCAAGGCTTTTTCGGAAAATCTGCCGTTTCAGTCAGCTGTAAGGATAACAAAAAGTCGGCCTTCGGTCAATCTGGTTTCCCCACAAGGTCAGGGTACCTTTGGGTCAGGTACCCTTTCTCAGAGAAAAGGTACCTGACTCCTGATTCGCAAAGCGGGATCTTTTAGAGTAAAATTAAGTCCTAAAGATTCAAAATATGGACTATTTAAAGGGTTTAAACGAGGAACAGCAAAAGGCGGTCCGGTACATTGATGGACCGCTTTTAATTGTAGCCGGCGCGGGGACTGGTAAAACGAAGACTTTGACCGCCCGTATTAGACATTTGATTGAATCCGGTGTCAATCCTAAAGCGATTCTCGCCATCACTTTTACAAACAAGGCCGCCGGCGAAATGCGTCTGCGGCTCGATCCTTTCCTTGAGGGCTTTTCTGAACGGCCGTTTATCGGCACTTTTCACTCGCTTGGCGTCAAAATTCTGCGGGAGCAGGCTCACGCCGCCGGCCTTATTCAAAATTTTGCCATTCTTGATGAAGAAGACGCCCTCGCTATCTTGAAAGACGCTCTTCGCGAAGCTGGTTTTGATCCGAAGCAAATCGAACCGAAAAAAATCAAATCAGTCATCTCCTGGCAGAAAAATCATTTCGTTTCCAGAGAAGATTTTGCGAGCCGAGCCGAGGAGTTTCTTGACGAAGTTGCCGTAAAAGTTTGGGAAAGATATGAGGCCAAATTAAAAAAAGAAAGAGCGGTTGATTTTGACGACCTTTTAATCCGGGCAACAAAACTTCTGGCGGAAGAAAAGGTAATCCGCGATCACTACGCAAATTCTTTCCAGTATATTAACGTCGACGAATATCAGGACACCAATGTCGTGCAGGACAAATTAATCAGGCTGCTTTCCCCGCATGGGCGGGTGGCCGTTGTCGGCGATCCTGATCAAGGGATTTATTCCTGGCGCGGCGCCAATATCGTTAATATTTTAAATTTTGAGAAAAATTTTCCCGGGGCGAAAATAATTTTTTTAGAGGAAAATTACCGCTCGACTAAAATAATTCTTGAGGCCGCCAATAAAGTCATAAAGAAAAATGTTTGGCGGCAAGATAAAAATCTCTTTACCCGAAGCAAACTTGGGGAACCGATTACGCTTTTCGAGGCGTTTGATGAAAAAGAGGAAGCAAATTTTATTGTCCGGAAAATTTCGGAGTTAAAGCCAAATCTTAGCGAGGTGGCGGTGCTTTACCGGACTAATTGGCAATCGCGGATACTTGAAGAAACGATGCTCCGGGAAAATATTCCTTACGAAGTCATTGGGGTTAAATTTTTCGCGAGAAAAGAAATTAAGGATGTTCTTTCTTTTATCCGCGCGGCCATTAATCCGGAGAGCTTGAATGACATCAAACGGATCATTAATTTGCCGCCGCGGGGCATTGGGAAAGTCACGCTTCTTAAAATTTTTGCCGGCAAAATAAACGAATTACCCGCAAAAATGCAGGAGAAAATAAAGATTTTTTACGAATTACTGGCGGAAATTAAGCGCTTCTCGGAAAATCACGCCCCGGCGAACACAATAAAATTCATCATCAAAGAAAGCGGTCTTGAGAAATGGCTTTCAGAGGGAAATGACGAGGATTTGGAGCGTTTGGCGAATATGAAAGAATTGGTGAGTTTGGCGAAAAAATACGACTTTTTAGGCGGGGAAGTGGGTATTTTAAAACTTCTTGAAGACGCCGCGCTCTCTGTCTCTGAAGAAACGAGTGAAGAAAATAAAAACGGCATAAAATTAATGACTGTTCACGCCGCCAAAGGGCTTGAATTTGACACGGTTTTCGTTACCGGCCTTGAAGAAAATTTATTTCCTCACAAGCGCCGAGAAGAATCGACTGATCTTGAGGAGGAGCGCCGACTTTTTTATGTCGCCATTACTCGCGCTCGCGAACGTCTTTTTCTTTCTTTTGCCGATTACCGGACAATTTTTGGCGGCCGGCTGGCCGGCTACCCTTCAGAATTTTTGGCCGATCTGCCGCCGGAAAATTTGGTTTTGGAGAAGGGCGAGTATTTAAAAAATATTTCTTATGATGAATAATCAGCTAACAAAAATTATCAAGTTAATTTTTGTTAGCTATCCACAATATATGGAAACAAAAGCGAAAAAATCTCTTGGGCAACACTGGCTTAAAGAAGAAAAATATTTGGACCTAATTGTCGACACGGCTGATCCGACCGCGGATGAGATTGTTTTGGAAATCGGGCCGGGCACAGGATTGCTCACTGAAAAACTTCTCAAACTTGCCGGTAAAGTCATTGCCGTTGAAAAAGACCATGAATTAGTTGACTCGCTTCGAAAAAAGTTTAAAGAAGAAATCAAAAATAGCAAAATCGATATTATAGAAAAAGATATTTTAGATTTTGATCCCACTTCCTGTTTCTCGTCGTCTCGCGAGTTTCCTCGACCCAAGGGAGCCGAAAGATTGGCCGTCTCACCTCCCCAGCCGTTAGGGAACGGTTCGCCAGCCAATCCTTCGGCTCTTTCACCGGCTCACAAAAAATCTTCTTATAAAATCGTCGCTAATATTCCTTACTACATCACCGGCGCCATTCTCAAAAAATTTCTCACGGCCGGCCATCAGCCCGAGAAGATGGTTCTTTTGGTTCAAAAAGAAGTGGCGGAAAGAATTGTCGCCCGCGATGGTAAAGAAAGTATTCTCTCCATATCGGTTAAAGTTTACGGTAAGCCGCGGCTCGTTCTCAAAGTGCCGGCCGGCGCCTTCTCGCCGCCGCCAAAAGTTGATTCGGCGATCCTAGAAATTAAAAATATTTCCAAAAATTTCTTTACCAAGGAAAAAATCGAAGAAAAAGCTTTCTTTCGGGTAGTTCGGGTCGGCTTTTCGAGCAAAAGAAAAACTTTGCTTAACAATTTAGGCGCGCTTTTCGGCCGAAAGGAGACGCAAATCGGCTTGAAAAACTGCCAAATCGCCGAGAATACTCGAGCGGAAAGACTTACCCTTCCAAATTGGCTTTGTATCACTAGGGAATTCACAAAAGCCGCTAAGAAATAACAGAAAAGTGGGCTATAATTAACAGTATGAAGCGAATGCTAACTTTGTTATTTGCGTTGGTTTTCTTTGTTGGGGTTTTAAGCGTTGCCGAAGCCGCCAGTTTTTCGTTATCTTTCGGCGGTAGATTAAGCAACGGCAGCGAAACCGAGGCCAAAAAGGTGTGGGCAAAATTGATCGCCGGCTTTACCTGTAACATCGACGGCCAGACTTTTGATATTATCAAAAAATCACCGCCAATCGCGCCATCCGGCCCTTATCTTGTTTCTTTCGATCAACTGGCAAAAGCTGGCAATACTTTAAGAGTTGGCCAACAAGTGCTGGGCCGCTATAACATTATTCGTTCGCCGGTTGCGACTTGTACAAATGAAGAAGGCGCCACGGTCATTGTCTACGGTTATAAAGTGACTTTGCAATTTGGGGTTTCTAAAATTTAAACTATGAACAACTATCTTCCCAGTAAAAGATTTCTCATTTTTATCGCCATTATTGCCGGCGGCGCTTTAATTTTTCTTGTTGGCAGTTATCTCGTCAACAAAAAACAGGAATTTGCCCAAAAAAGTTCGCCGATCACTGCCGATAAATCTCTTCTCGAAAATCTTTTTGACAAAGACTCGGACGGCGATGGCCTCAAAGACTGGGAGGAGGTGCTTTGGGGCACCGATCAGGAAAAAGCTGCCACTTTTGATGAAATCCTAGATCTAGCTTGGGTAGAAAGCCGGCAAAAAGAAATTGCGGGTAGCAACGGAATTACCGCAAGCGATGAAAATGGCGAAGAAAATCAAACCGATAAATTTAGCCGGGAACTTTACGCCACTTTAGCCGCGTTGGAAGCCGAAAATGTTGATCAAACAACAATTTATGATATTTCCGCCAATTTGGGAACGGCCATGTTTGATAGCGAACTGCCTGATTATTTCAAACAAGTCAAAATCGGATCGATTTCGGAAGAAACGTATCTGGAAAATTTGGTAAATTCGATTGAAAAAGCCGGCGACATTGGCAATGAACTGGCGGTTATCGGCGCGGTTACGGCCGGCGAAGAAAGCCCGGAAAAAATTGTCGGCTTTGCGGGTAGCTATAAAGATTTGGCTAATGAATTAAGCAATTTAATCGTGCCTGAAGGTTTGTCGGCTTTTCATCTTAGTTTGATCAATGACCTCTATAAAGTCGGCCTCTCTCTTGATTCCTTGGCCAAAACAACGTCTGATCCGATAGTCGGCCTCATCGGTCTTGCCCAGTACCAAAAATACACGGAAAGAATTGAGGAAAATATGGATAATATCGTTATTTAATGAATAATTTGGTCAAAAAATTTATCGCGGTTTTGATTGTTGTTGGTCTTAATTTGCCGACGGCCAGTATTGCCTTGGCGCAAAGCAATTTCACGCCTTCTTCTGTAAATCCTTCCGGTTTTAAGCCTACCGCCGCTAATCTTAAAGCTGACCTGGCTGGCACAGAAGATCTCTGTAAACTTGATTTCTTGAATAAAGGGGTGACCAAATTAAAAGGCTTGCTTAAGAAAAAAGATGAAGTAGCAGAGATATCACCTGAGATAAATGAAATTGGAGAGGTAGCAACCGAGGCAAGTGAGCTGGAAACTCATGTCTGGGTTACTAATGACGACTTTGCCTTTCTTCCAAAAATCGACGCCAGTACAAAGCAATCGGCAAAAGACACGGCTCGTCTTCGAAGTAAAGCTTTTTGCCTTGATGGTCTGGCGACAATATTAATTCGGACAATGCTTCAACACGTCACTAATTCAATCGTTGATTGGATTAACAACGGCTTCGAAGGCGACAACGGCGAGCGGGCGCCACTTTTCGTTTCTGATACCCGATCTTTTTTCAATACCATTGCTCAAGCGGAAATCAACGCCTTTGGTCTTGAACTCAATAATTCCAAAAATCCTTACGCCCGGGGATTTATGACAAGTCTTGCCCAAGCTCTCCAGAACAGATTTGAAGACAATGCCCGCTATTCTTTCAATGAATTAATGAGCGGCGGCATAAGTGGCGCCGGACTTGGTATTACCATTGCTGATTTCCAGCGGGATTTCACCTTGGGCGGCTGGGAAGCGTGGCTTGCGCTGACTCAAGTGCCTTACAACAATCCAATCGGGGCCGAAATCGAATTTTCCCGAGAACTTGGCACACGACTGCGCGGACTTTATCAAAATAATCTTGAACAAGCCCGGGCTGAACTTACGGTCACTGGGGGCTTTCTTGGCGACGAACGGTGCATTGATAAGGGCAAAAAGAAAGTTACCCGGCGTCAAGATATGCAAGCCCGAGCTCGAGATCCAGAAGAATATGCAAAGAAGCCACTTTGCCCGAGTGGTCAGTTCCAGTATGTTACGCCGGGCCAATTTATCGCAAGCCAAGCTAATCTGGCCAACTCTTCGGTTCTTCGACAATTTGAAATGGCTGATAGTTTGACGGATGCTCTTGCCGCCATTTCCGACGCTTTAATTAATCAACTTACTAAAACAATGACCGAGGGCTTCTTTGAACCAATTGAAATTAATACTTCTGGTTTCCAACTAGGAATCAGTCAACCAGAAGGCAATCAATACATTCCGCCGCTTTACCAAAACAGCGATTGGTTCTTGGCCCATCCGGATTTCGATATTACCAAAGGCATCAGTCAGGCGATTATCGACGAGCAGAGAACGATGAAGAGCAAATTGGAGGAACAAAATAAGGAATTGCTGGATTTAATTAAGTGGATCAGACAACTTGATTATTGCGTGCCGGGACCGAGTTCGGATTGGGAAACAAGAGCTAATGAATTACTTAGCCAAGAGATTGAGCTTATACCTCCTTTTGATACCTGGCTTGGTAAAAAAGAGAAAACGCTTGATCAGATTGTCGGTTCAATGGCTCTTGCTGGCGCTGGCATTGGCGCGCTAGTTGGATCACTCACCGTGGTTCTCATACCGGTCGGCGCGGCGGTTGGCGCAATAATTGGAGCAGTAGCAGGTTTCTTAGTCAATATCTTCGGCAACCAAATAAATGATAAAGACATGGCGAATATCGTTGCTGTCTTTTTAGGCGCTTTATACGACATTCACTTCATGCCTTCGGTAGAACTGATTAGTGGCGGTGCTGTTGTTAGTGTATTGTCAGATACTTTGGAGAGCTATCGAGAAATTATCGAAAAGACTTATTTTGACCCCGCTGATCCGCTAAATATCATGCCGACAGTAACCCCAGAAGCGAGAACAGCATTGGCAGAAATTATCGGCTACGATCAGATGATGAATAAGAATCTTGAAAGAATATCAATAACAACAAATGTCATTAATAATCTGACGGATCTCAAGGAAAAATTGGATCTTTTAGTGCCAAAATACAATCCAGCCGATCCAGCCGTTGTTCAGCAATTCAAAGATTTCGGCGCCTTGTTTGCTCGCTTAACTAACAACATGGCTTCTGGTGATGATATTGCTGAAGTTGACGATCTTCTTAAACAGATTAAAGATAAACGCGATTATGTTAAAGATACCTTGGTTGGCAGTTGCGAATCTGAAATAGCGAAACTTAGCGCTGATAATCCTGCTGTTTATAAGACTTACGTCGGGCGGCGACCCTATCCGATTGGCCAGATTGACCATCCTTATGCCGACCCACCCGGCCGAGACCTTGGATTTCTGTACTACAACACTTTCCATTCATCATGGGGTCCTTCTTCAGGGGTTACTACTGGAAAATGTACGCCACCACTTTCTGGTTTACCAGCGGTTCACACCACCTTCGATAATACACTGCGTTTAGATATTGATCATTCGGGGACTGATTGCAGTGCCTCTTTGTGGAAGAAAGATTTTTGTCCTTTGCCGTCAGGAGCGCCTGGGCCAAATAATTGTGGCTCGGTGTCTCGTCGCTTTGAAGGATTAATGGGTATGTATTAAAACAAAAATGATCAAAAAAGTTCAAAATTTAATAGTCTTGATTTTGGTCTTTACCGCTTTGCCGACTTTCGTTTCAGCCCAACTTGAGGTTGCTTGTCCGCCAAGTCCAGCCACTGATTGCCCGACGACACTCGAGGCCACCGACCGCACATCAACAAAGGTGCGGCTTGGCGGGCAATTTACGATTGCCGGAAGCAAACCGACTTCAGGCTACTTCCGCTACACCGATTCTTTCCCGCCGCCGGTTTTCTGCAAAGAAATTTACGGCAGTGATATGTTTGCCACGAGCGAAATCGGTCTCGGCAGTATCAATGGCGGAAAGCAATGGAACCAAGTCGTCAGCGGACTCGAGCCAGAAATACTCTATTCTTTCTGCGCGATTGCCTCGGACAGTGGAGCGATTCACTACGGCGACGTCAAAACTTTCACTACCCTGCCGGCCGGCTGCGATGATCCAACCAATTGCCCTTTTGTGAAAGTCACCACTAAAAATGCCTTTGCGATTACCAACACGACAGCCTATCTTTCCGGCAGTTTTGAGAACACGGTTGCCGGCAAGGTTTGGTTTGAATACGACACCGCCGGCGCCTCCGGTAATCCGAAAGAAACAGCCAAAAAATCAATTGGGCTAACCCCCGGCAACGGCGATTATAAGCCACAGATTACCAACCTTGCCACCGGCACCACTTATTACTTCCAAATGGTCGGCGAAGAGGATGCCACCGGCAATATCACTACTGGCAATGTTCTAAATTTCACGACCACCGGCAGAAGTGTCGGCCCAGGTCCAGGACCCGGGCCAGGGCCCGGACCGGGACCGGCTATTCCTAACGCTTACGTCCGCCTAAACGAGGGGGTGGAACACGTGCTTATCCGTCAGTTAAGCGTGGACGAACCGATTCTAAAGGAGTTCGGCTATACTACTAATCAGGACAGAGGGAATTTTGTAAATAACTTGGCTCATAATTTTGCCACCCTCTTTGGCTACTTTAATCCGACCACAAAAGAAGAGGTGCGGGTGCGTTTCCCGGATGTCGCCGCCTACGTCATCCGTAAATTCAACAATCTTTTCTTTATTGATGAGTACCTGACAACGCAGTTCCTCGACACCCGCTCGGCCGGCCAAGGATTTAAATCACCGCTTCGCGCCTTCGAATATTTATTCAAAAAATGAAAAACAAAGGACTAAAAATTATCTTTGTGCTCGTGCTTCTCGCAATCGCTTTGTCGCCCTTGCCGAGTTTGGCGCAAAATCAAGCGCCAACTTACACAAAATCAGAGGCTGAAGTCCAGCAGGAAGCAATTAGTAGGTTTACTGACAACTTCGAATGCTGGGGCGGAATAACCGGGGGATTCAATGTTGCTGCTTGCACGGCCTTATTCACTTATTATGTTCTTTTCGTACCGACAAGTTTCATTTTAGCAATAACAGGTAAATTATTTGATCTTCTTCTTTTCTTTACGATAGACAGCGCTAGTTATTCCGGGGTTTATTCCCAATTTATTACCGAGGGTTGGCGGATTTTACGCGATCTCGTTAACATTGCTTTTATTTTGATTCTTTTATCACTAGGCATAAAAATTATTCTTGATCTTAAAGCCGCGGAGGCCAAAAAAATGATTGGCGCGGTCGTCATTATCGCTCTTCTTATTAACTTCAGTTTGTTTTTCGTTCGGGTGATCGTTGACGCGGGTAATGTTTTAGCTCATGTCTTTTATAACGCGACAGTCGCCACTACTGATCCGAATTACTTGGGTTCAAAATCAATTTCGACGACTTTAGTTAATGCCTATAACCCCTCCAGGATATTTCAGGCTTTTCACCGTCAAAATCAACTTAGCGTGACTTTAGACAGAGGAGACCCTAATGCCCCGATCGTTGACCTCGTAAAAAGAGAAGGGGCCAAAACAGGTGCTACCAACAGCAATCAGTACGCTGGTTTCTTCATTCTTTTTGCTCTCTTAGGCACGATTTTAAATGTCGTAACAATTTGGATTTTTCTCATGGTTTGCCTATTGTTTCTTGCGAGAACCGTCGGTCTTTGGCTTGTCATGATTTTCGCGCCCATTGCCTTTATTTCTTACATTGTCCCGAAAGTGGAAGGATTTAAAACCGGCTTTGGTCACCGAGACTGGTGGATGGATCTTTTGAAATACACTTTACTTGCCCCAATTTTTGTTTTCTTTCTTTATCTTGTTGCTATGTTTTTGAATCTAGGGGCAATAAAAGATATTTTAAGCGCGGAAACCTCTTCAACGCTGCAGAAGGTATTGGCCATTATGTTTCCCTTTTTCGTGGTCATCGCCATTCTGCTTCGTGCTAAAAAGACCGCCGTCGAACTCGCTGGTAAACTCGGCGAAACAATCATGGCCGCCGCGCAGAAAGTGGTCGGCGTCGCCGGCGGCGCGGTGCTCGGCGTCGCTGGTTTTGCCGGCCGGGCGGTAATTGGCCGCGGGGCTGAAGCCGCTTTAGGCGGCCGAGCGGCGGCGGGAGCTATGGTCGAAGAAGAAGCAATTCGTCGCCGACGTCTGGCAGAACTAGGCGTCACCGGCGCCGCCGCCGAAAGAATGGCGCCGACCGGATTAAAACCGGGCGAGACTTCGCCTTACGGAAAGAAAGAAGAGCAAGTGGTTACCCCACCGACGGAGGCAAAAGCGCCTGTCGAAGAAACGCCGGAAGAAAGAGCAGTCGGCCGGTACGAAAAAATTATTACGGCCAAAGAAGAACAAAAGAAGAAAAACGAGGCGGCGGTCGCGGCTGGCACGATGGGTTACCAAGCCTCGCAGAGAGAAAACAAGGCAATTGATACTGATATAAAAGAGGCCCAAGCTAAAGTGACAGAACTAAAAGCTCTACCCAAAAAGAAAAAAGAAGAGGTGGAAGAAGAAAAAGCGCCGCCGAGAGGCAAAACCATTAAAGACCGGGCCGCGGAAGGTGGTGTCAGAGGTTGGCTCGCGCAAAAAGGCGTCAAAATGCTCGCCGGCGCTTACACCAGAAGCTGGGATCCACGCGCCACTTGGGGCAGTAAACAAATTGAAAAATATTTTGGCCTTAATTTTGGCAAACCGAAAGGCAAAGGCGGCTTCAAGGCGGCGCAGGACGCGCGAATCAAATCGGAACTTGAATTCGCAAAACTTTTGGAACCAAGCCCGGTTGAGCTTTTTCACCTCCGCCGCATTGGCAACACCTTAAATGACATGAAGATCGGGATGAAGCGTTATAACGCCAAGGATTTGTTTGAACATGATGATAAAGGCAAGATGAAAAAGGATGCTGAAGGAAACAAAATCACCAGAGCTGGCGCCGATATGAATTTAGTAAATTCTTACAATAATTTGGAATCACAAATCGCCAAGTGGCAAAAGTCTTACGATACGGAAAAGAAAAATATGGACGATATTACCGCCACTCGCCTCAATAAATACGCCCGGGTCGCGGGATCGGGGAAGGGTATGAATTTTGTCATCAATATGGCGACCATGGGCAAATTCGGCTCGGCGCAAGGCCAAGAAGCCGCCCACCGCATCAGAGAAGCGATTGGTAAAGGCGGGGTTAGAGTGGAAGACTCAGTTGATGCAATTATGCGGGAATTAAAAGAATTCAAAAAAGAAAAAGAGCAAAAAGCAAAGGAAAAACCGGCGCCTAAACCAAAAGAGGAAAAAAAGGAGGGGGTCTAAATAAACTAGGATTTAATCGCTAAATTGATTAAAATTAAACTATGGCTGATGAGGAAATAAAAACAAATCCTGCGAATAGCGTCCCGGCGGAAAAATCATCCGACGAACTTTTGCGCGAGCATATCAATACCCTGCCAAAAGCAGTGGTAGATTCGATTTTAGATTTCAAGTGGGACGAAGCGGTGGCAAAAATTGGCAAAAAATACGGCCTCCACATCGATCAAATGGGTGTTTTACGCTTCGAGTCGCTCGCCGCCTCCTCCGGCCTCACCAGTCCGGCTGATTTTTTCCCAACAATAAAAAGCAAGTTGAATTTAAGCGACGAACAAGCGGTCAACTTGACGAATGACGCCAACGAAGAGATTTTCTCCATTATCAGAAAAAATATTCGGGAAAAAATGGGGGAATCAAAAACCGAAGCGGGAGAATTAAAAGAGGCGGAAATATCCCCGGAAGAAAAAGAATCAATCCAAGCGGTCGGCGAGCGGTTTAATGATTTGCCCGATGGGGTCCAAGAAGCGATCATCGCGCCGGATCTGCCCGAAAAAATTGATCTCTTGGCCCGCGAGTATGGCGTCGACCCGGCCAAACTTGACGGCCTCGTTTCTGTCGTTCTTCTTGGTATTGCCGATCCGGACAACTTTGATCTTGAATTAAAAAACGCTTTTGGTCTTACTGACGAGAAAGCGAAAGTGCTTGCCGCGGCAACAGAGGAAGCAATTTGGAAAAACATTAAAGGAAAAATAAAAGAGGTGATTGCCAAGGAAGAGATGGCGAAAAAAGTTGAAGGTGTTTTTGTAAAACTTGATCAAGAAAAATATGGCACAAAAACAATTAGCGCCCTCGAGGAAACAAAAGCCGCCGAAGTAGCGAGGAAAACTTTGCTTGAAGAAAAACTTAAGGGCCAGTTTAGCCTCCCGGCAAGCCAAAGCGTCGTCGCGCCGCCAATTGGCACTGCTCCCGCGGGACTGCCACCTATCGGCAAGCCGGCGGCGCCAAAAATCCCGGTGGCTCCGCCAACCGCCCCCGCCCCTCAAATTGATCCTTATCGGGAAAAGCCTATCTAAAATATTATGCAATTTCGCGTTCCTCAATTTATTGATATCGAAGACAAGATTTTCGGCCCCTTTACTTTCAAGCAGTTTGTCTATCTCTTGGGCGGGGTCGGGATAAGCTACATTCTCTACAGATTGCT